>CAYNBL010000056.1:0-15368 GCA_964395205.1 uncultured bacterium
GTACCGATCAATATCTATGCTTTTAAGCATCCCAAGCGGGATCTGGCTCTATCGGCGGCTGCAGGACCGGCATCCAATTTTATCATGGCGGCTGTTGCTGGTCTCCTCTTCAGGATATTTCCCAACTTGGTCCCTATGACCAATGATCCGGGGATAATCCTTTTCTTAAAAATGAATATGATCTATTTCTTGCTAATTAATGTTGGTCTCGGAATATTCAATCTTATTCCCATCCCACCGCTCGACGGTTCAAAGATACTGCGCGGATTTATGCCTGACAAAGGTGTTCATGTTATTGATTATTTGGAACGCTATGGTGGAATTATCCTTCTTGCCGTTGTCTTCCTTGGCAGGATCACAGGCTTTTCAGTTTTTGGCAAACTATTGGGACCCCTTATTAATGGGCTGGTTCACTTTTTCAGTGGAATACAATTATGATCGACTTTCTAGGCTATAATGAAAAAGACTTTCCCATACCCGAATTGCCTTCCGATGATGCATGCATCGGTCGTGTGATCGAAGAGCATCGTGAGCGCTATTTCGTCATGTGCGAACAGGGTGTCATTGAAGCCGGTGTCACGGGCAAGATCATGTTCACATCGGGTTCAAAAAATGAATTTCCGGCAGTCGGAGATTGGGTCGTACTTACACCCATGGATGATGAGCAGGGCATTATTCATCAAATACTACCCCGAAAAACCGTATTTCATCGTCGTGCAAGCGGAAGAAAAACCGGTGAACAGGTGATCGCGGCCAATATTGACATTGCTTTTGTCGTGATGTCCGGTGATGAAGATTTTAGTCTTAACCGTCTTGAACGATACTTGACCATTATCTACGAAGGTAATATCACGCCAGTGATCATTCTTAATAAAACCGATCTTTTCACTAAAGAAGAGATTGATGAATTTATAAATGAAATTAAATCACGCCATCCCGATGCCAAATTAATTTGGACATCAGCACTGACTGAAACGGGGTTGAAATATGTTGTTGAGCACCTCTTGCCCGGCAAGACCTATTGCTTTGTCGGTTCATCCGGCGTAGGGAAGTCATCATTGATCAATCGTCTCACCGGCGGTGAGAGGCAACGCGTTGATACCATCAGTGATTCCACGGCAAAAGGCAAACATACCACAACGTACCGGGAATTGATCGAATTGGAAAACGGTAGTTTTCTCGTAGACACTCCCGGCATGCGTGAAGTGGGTATCAGCGGCTCCGATCTTGGACTGGAAGAAACCTTTGCCGATATCATTGCAGTTGCGGAAAACTGTCGTTTCAGGGATTGCACTCATACAAATGAACCCGGATGTGCTGTCATTGCCGCCTGCGAAAGCGGTAAATTAAATGAAGCAAAACTGGAAAACTATCTGCGCCTGAAACAGGAATCTGATTTTTATCAAATGCAAGAATATGAGCGTCGTCAAAAAGGCAAATCATTTGCCAAAATGGTCAAAGAAGTAAAAAGCTATAATAAAGCAAAAAGATAAGACGTGAGACGTGAAACGATAAATATAATTATTTTATATTAATTACAAATATCCATGCGAAGTAAAGACGCGATGCATCGCGTCTCTACAATTTCTATTTAGTTTCCGAATCAGGATGACAGGTCTCTTCATCTATCATTCATTTCATCATACCCGAACTCCCTACACCGAACCCCGATACTAAAATAATTCGTGCATATAAAAAAAGGGACGGTCACGACCGTCCCCTACTTTATTCTTTAAACTTTAATCTTTATTCTTCATTTAGCGTTGTTCTCTCTCTAAAACCCTCGCCTTGCATAATTGATACGTTCGTAATGGTGACAAAGGCAAAAGGATCTTCACGTTTAACAATACGGCGAATATGCTCGATCTGGCGGGTAGCAACAACACAATAGAGTGTCTTTTTCTCACTATTGGTATGCATTCCAACAGAGTCTAGACCGGTCACGCCACGATTTACTTCATCCATGATCCGATTGGCAATAACTTCCCAATCTTTACTCATGATCGTGATTGCGCGTTCCGAGGTCAAACCTTCGATGAACATATCAACAACTTTTGATGAAATCGCAAGAGTGATCAAACAGAAAAGGATCAGTTCTACATTCTTGAATATAATACCCATGGCTATAATGATTACCGTATCGATGATCATAAATGAAATACCCAGCGATAAGTGAAAATATTTATTCAAAATACGGGCAATAATATCAGAGCCGCCTGTTGTACCCCGACCCTTCATGATAATACCCAATCCGCCTCCCAATAACAGTCCGCCATATATTGTAGCAAGAATAGGATCCGTCGTCAACGGGGGTAATTTTAAAATCACATCGATCAGATCTGAGAACAGGGATATCCAGATAATACCCCAAAAGGTTTTCATTCCAAATTTTCGTCCGAATACTTTAATACCGATTAAAAATAGAGGGATATTTAAGGCAAGCATCGTAATACCGGCAGGCCAATTGAACATATGATAAAGAATGGTCGAAATACCCGATACTCCACCCGCTGAAACTTTATTGGGAACTAAGAAAAGCATTAAACCAATAGCCATGATCAAGGAGCCAAGCATGATCATCACATAATCAAACAAATTGTTCTTCTGAATCTTATCGCGTTCTGACATACATACCTCCCTGATAATCGAGGGAATATATGATTTTTAAATTGAAGTGGTTAATATTTTCTATTCTTAGGACAAAATATATTTTTGATAAAAGGATATAACTAGAAGGGGTAGATATCAGGAACACTTGACTTTAAAGAAATTATTATTACATACGGTCTTATGCGGGTCACCGATCACTGATTACAGATCACAAATCACAAATCACTTCTTCACTAAAACCATCATCAGTGTACCGATGAAAATAAAGACAAGATTTGGTGTCCACACGGCCCAAAATGGAGCAGCGACACCGGCAATTCCAATTACTTTGCCAAAGGTAAGCAGTACATAAAATGAAAATAGCAGCATCAGACTGGCCGCCACACCGCCGCCGTAGCCACCCGATTTTCGTTGGAAAGTAACCAAGGGTATTCCAATAAGAATGACAATAAAACAGGCGAAATTCATGGCTGTTCTAAAATACAGATTGGTTTCCCAGCGCATGGTCTCCATGCCCAATTGTCTCGAACGATCGATAAAACCACGTAATTGACCGAAGGTCATATTTTCGGGACTCACACTTTTTTGACGCAATTCTCTGGGACTTACGTCGAGCTCTAAAATAAGTGTGTCAAGTTTAGTGAACTCTTCTTCACCTCCGTTAAATACACGGTGCTGAACATCCAATAACATCCATTTCTCGTCATCCAACCAGTAAACATTCTGTGCGTCAATTCTTTCGGTGATCTTACCATCGATTACACGATGTAAACCCGCAAATCTTCCACGTCCATTTGTGATATTATATCGACGTATAGTAAACACCTGATGATCCGGTAATTGAAAATATACCTGGCGATGGATCCTTTGCTCATTGCTTTTTGTCGTAAGCTTCATGTTATTTTCCATAAATTCCGTGACTTCCTGTTGGGCGGGTACGACCACAAAATCCTCAAAGAAAAATGAAAACATACTCAATAAAATACCGAATATCAGGAACGGTAATGCCAAGCGGTAGAGACTTAAGCCGCCAACCTTCAGAGCGGTCAGTTCGTTAAACTTATTTGTTTGACCAAAAAAGAAAACAACCGCTAAAAGTGCAGATACGGGGAAACACCAATGCAGCATCCAGGGGATCATTAACCAGTAATAGTGAATAACTTCAGCAAATGTTAATTTATTATCTAAAAACTGAGCGATCTTTTGCACAAGATCCACCAAGAGAAAAATGCATATGAAGGTCAGCATAATGAACAAAAACGAACGCAAATATTGCTTAAGCATATATCGATCAAGTTTTTTCATTTTAGCTCGGGGGTGTATGCTTCAGTTTAAGATAATCTATGCTTTTGGGAGTCGACCGAAGAATGGTAAATTCCAATTGTTTTATCATTAAGACTTCGCCACTTACGGGGAAGCGATCAAGATGGTCCAATAAAAATCCGGCAATGGTTTCGTATTCTCCTTCCGGGATATTTAGTTGGTATTCATCATTTAAGTTATCAATTTCGGTGCGGCCGCTCATCAACAGATCACCATTGGGGTTTCGTTTTATATCTTGCGCACTTTCATCGTATTCATCATCAAATTCACCAAATATCTCCTCAACGATATCTTCCATGGTTGCCAATCCGGAAGATACTCCGAATTCGTCCACAATGATCGCAATACTTGTCTTGCTTTCCTGAAATTCCTTTAATAATTCAATTATGCTCTTGCTTTCAGGATAAAATTTGATCGGTCGGATAATAGATTTAATATCCCCTCTGTCATTTAATATATCACGCAGAGAAATATATCCGATGATATGGTCAATATTATCCTGGTATATAATGATCTTGGAAAATCCTGATTGAATAAAGGTCTTTTTCAACTTACTGATGGTTGTATCTTCAGGTAAAGCTATAATATCGGTACGAGGGGTAATGATCTCCGAAGCTGTTGTATCCGAAAAATCAAAAACATTATCAATGTATTTCTTTTTGTCTTCGTTTAATATTCCATTTTCATAACTGTCATAAATGCTTTGTTCAATTTCTTCGCGACGAATGATGATGTTCATGGGTTCTGCATCACTTTTAAATAGCTTCAACATACCCTCTATCATTTTCTCAAAGAATTTGGCAAACGGATGAAGAATAATTCCGGGGATCTTAATGACAGCGCTTGAAAACAGCAAATATGAATTTGGACGTTTACGTATAAGTGATTTTGGTAAAACTTCTCCGAATAATAGAATAACGCCTGAGATCGTCAATATTACCTGCCACCAGTTAAAGCCCGCATATTTAGTTAAAAATAGGGTTGCAAAGGTAGTTGTCAGAACATTGGACAATGTATTTCCGACAAGTATCATCGTTAGAAAATGTTGGCGTTCTTTATACATGTGCAAGGCAGAAACGGCAAAGGTTTTTTTCTCGGATACCCACTTTTGCAGCTGCAAAGGATGCGCCGTAATAACAGCAATCTCCGAACCGCTGAAAAACCCGGACAGTATAAGCCCTAAACATGCAAGTATGATATCTGTAATCATGTGGATAGTTTACCGAAAATCACAGCGAAAAACAAGAAATGAGCGTGATAATAAATATAGGTCTAGGGGTATAGCGGTGTAGGGGTTTGGGGTTAGAGGTTAGGGAGTGCTTGGTAGAATCTTAGGCCGCATATTAGAATATTTATGTTTTTCTTTCACATTTCACCGATCAATAATTACCATTTTTCAATTCATAATTTTTCAGTCTTAAGCAAAATACCCTTGCATAGAACAACAAACAGCCTTATAATTCATTGATGAGTAAGGGAAGCCAACATATTTTAATCTACCTGATGGGTAAAAATTCGAGAGAGATCTCGTTTTCTCGCAATGCTTTCATATTTCTACTGGTTTTAGTCGGGTTTTTCCTGGTAAGTATTGTTGTCGGTTCCACTTATTTTGGTTATCGTTACCTGTCTTCAAATTACTTTGCATCAAATTCGATCAAGAATAAAACGCTTGTAAAAACTGTTGAAATATTACAAAATGATTTGGCAACCGCAGAAGCCTATCTGGATTCTATGGTTGAGTTGAATAATACGATCCGTTTATATGCCGATCTTCCACAACATGATCTGAATATTGAAAATCTGGGTGTCGGGGGTCGTGTTCAAATGGCAAATCCTGAAAAAAGTGGAACTATTGTTGAAGAATTAAATGCCGATGTTGAATTTCTAAGCACAAAAGTAGCCGTAGAACTCGAAAACTATAAAAGCCTTTATACCGATATCCAAAAATATAAAAAACGACTTGAATATATGCCGGCTATCACACCCTTGGATGCAAAAAGCTATTATATCAGCTCAAATTATGGCTATAGGGTTGATCCTTTTACTGAAATTAGAAAGTACCACTCAGGTATAGATCTTGCGGCCAATCGCGGTACCCATGTGCATGCATCCGGTAAAGGTAAGGTAATCTATGCCGCCTATTCATATGGTGGATATGGAAATCTTGTAAAGATCGACCACGGTAACGGCTTTGTCTCTTTTTATGCTCACATGAACAAGATAAAAGTATCAAAAGGTGATATTGTTGAACGCGGACAGTTTATTGGTGAAGTGGGGAGTACGGGACGTTCTACCGGACCTCATCTGCATTATGAGATCCAAAAGGATGGAAAATCAATTAATCCCGTAAAATACATGTGGGACGATAAACCACTGTAAATAAAACTCTACATAATGAAATGTATTGAGAATGGTTGATTGCCATTCTTTTTTTTATCAGGTCAAAATTACATGATGTTTTACCGCAGCATTTATGCCGTGGATATGATCAATCACAAAACCGGGTTTTAACCCGATACGGGGTTGAAACCCCTATTTTAAATTATTTAAAGAACCCCGAGATAAATCTCGGGGTAAAGCATGTATAAAATTAGATCATCTCCACGAATATTACAGAAATCCATGACAACAAAAAATCTCAATCCTTCATTTCTCGTCCTCAATTATTAATTGAATTGTCAATCGTCCTCTGTCAATTGTCAATTGATTCTCTTTCACCCAGGCAATAAAGAAATCCATCGCGCGAACCGATATAGATACGTTTATTATAAACAAAGGGTGTTGATTCAACACCACCGATATAGCGGCGTTCCAATCGATGAAGCTTCAGTTTATCATCGATCTCAAACAAAGAGATACCACTGTAACTGGCAGCGACGATGCGATCTCCAACAAAGAGTGGTGTTGATATACTTTGCCCTATCCAACGGCTTGCATATAATTTGGGTGTGGGGTATAAATGCTTTAAATTCGGTCCCCATGTCAAGGCAGTATCAATTCGGTCATGCTCAACAAGATACAAATAGCCGTCAATGGCAGAAAATCCCGCTAAATATGGTGTTTTCTCAGATTTTGAAAGATCATTGACTGTCGCGGTGCCGATCACTCCCCCATCCCAACTTGCGTTCTCAGTGGTATCATTTCCGGTGGGGAAATACCAAACCACACATGAACTGTCCGCCGGTTTTGACGGATCGAGTTTAAACACACCACCTTGACCATCGATATATTGTTTTTCCACACTGACCAAAAGACAATTATCGTAGGTAACGGTAGAACTGCCATCCATGTCTGCACCAATATAAAAATCCCAGTCAATTTTTCTTAATCTTAAATTATAGCCATATACATGTCCTGCCCCCGAAACAATATAGATATGATCGTCTAATTTTGATGGAGATGACTCCGTTATCAGATTCTGTCCATGAGTGTTTTTATCATCTCTGTGAAACAAGGGATGCTTTTCGAGAGTTTTGGGGCGTTGATATTGTTCATAACTTTCAGCAACTGCGGGGTCGGGATCAAAGACTACAAAATATCCATTTTCCAGACCAAGATACAGTGTATCATTGATGATCAAAGGCGTTCCGTCCACATCGACAGAATAGGAAGCACCCCGTTGCAAATGATAGCGCCAGACCTCCTCACCATTTTCATACGAAACAGCCCGCAGAGGATGTAGCTTAGATGACCAGGTGCTGTAATTAGGTCCACGGCGACTGCCCTGAATGATCATCAGTTGACCTGCCGGAGATTCCCAAAGTGTTCCCGTTCCCTTGATCACATCGGGAAATTCATATTCCCACATGATATTGCCGTTTGATGCATCAATTTTCTTCAAGTGATGATCCAAAGAGCCCTGGATCAGATATAGTTTTTCATCTTCTTTGATCAGTAAAGGCTGACCTGTCCATCCACTGCCTTTCCAATAGCGTTCTTTGTCGCCAATTTTGGTAAGTCCCTCGCCCAACTCGGTTTTCCAGATAATATCTAATTTATCAGGCGCTTCGCTTCCATAATAATTGCGTTTTTCATTTCCAAGATAGGTGGGATTAATTAGGGTATAGTTCGTTTGGGCAAAAGCAAAACTCAGGAGAAAACTTAGAATACTTATGTAAGAAAAATATTTCATGATTAATAGAGAAGTTTACTCAAAATAGCCGCAGCCGCCACAGCCGCATTCAGCGATTCGGCTCCGCCCAGAGCGGGAAGGGTCAGATCCTTATGAGGGAGATCATTGAAACCCGGATCTATGCCACGAGCTTCATTGCCTATGACCAATAGAAAAGGGATGAGTTCTTTCGTATTCATATCCTGAATATGAATATTGCTATGTGCTTTACTTAAAAGTAAGGTACGATCATCTGTGATTGACCCGGGAAGTTCATCAACATAAATAAAGGACATATGAAAAAGTGAGCCCATACTCGAGCGAACAACTTTGGGATTATGAATATCGACCGTTCCCTTCATCAGCACGAGACCGCCAAGTCCGAACCAATGAGCAATGCGAAATAAGGTCCCCACATTCCCGGGATCCTGAAGCTGATCCAAGACAAGTAGGTTTCCCTTAAGATTTTCAACTTCATATTCGCGCTGTTTTGCTACAGCCACTATTCCCTGGGGATTGATCTCTGTAGAGATCTGTTTCAATTCTGACCCCGAAACCTCATAACAAGCACATGTTCCTTTTTCTTGTATGCCTATTAGCATATCACTCACGCCCGGCTTTTGAAGCAAAAAAGGATTGTAATAAACTTCTTCAATAATATAATTGCTTTTGACTGCTTCTTCAAGAGGGAGAAGACCTTCGATCAATATGGCCGATTCAATGTTTCGGTATTTTTTCTTTTGTAATGAAACAGCTCGTTTCAATACTGCTTTTGTCAATTCTGATGTTTGGATCGTTTTCATAATAGAATATATGAATTCCAGCGCCATGAAACATGAATAATTTATTTTTTCAAGGAAAAGTCTGGCAGTAAAGAAAATTTATCGTAAAATATTGAGAGAATTAATTTTGGGGTGGTCATCATGTTTGATCTTATTACCAATCGATTAATTTTAAGACCCTTGGTATTGCAGGATGCTATCGATTTCTTTGAATATCGTTCAAACCCTGATGCCAACCGTTTTCAAGGGTGGATACCCGAGAAGCTTCAAGATGCAAAAGAGTTTATTCAATATCGCGTAAGTCCTACGCTCAATGTTCCGGACACCTGGACACAATTGGCTATCATTCATCAGAAATCGCAAGAACTTGTCGGGGATATTGGTATCTACTTCCTGCCTGACAAGCAGAATGAAGTTAAGCTGGGCTACACATTATCATACGATCATCAGGGGAAAGGATATGCAACTGAAGCATTGGCAGCTCTGATCAGCTATCTTCAGTATGATCTTGCCAAGCGTCGTTTTATTGCACTTATAGCACCGGAAAACACACCTTCCATTCGTTTGGCAAAGCGCTTGGGCTTCATTCAGGCAGATATTGAAGACAAAATGAAACTTCAGGAAAATAACTATCCCAAAGATCTGCTCTTTATTCTTGAGACTTAAACCTTTTCATTTCATGGTAAAAAAAAGAGCTTCAATTTAAAGCAAATTCATTGTATCATTAAGGGTTTTAGACAACGAATAAGGGAACATGAATAAAAAACATCAAGACAGCAAGTATTGGTTCCGTCTGGATACCTCGGCTACGATATATCCGGCTTTAGAATCAACTGAAACTACAAATATTTTTCGAATTTGGGCAGAATTGGATGAAGATATCGATGCCGATATGGTACAGGAAGCACTCGATATTATTAAACCACGTTTTCCATATTTCAATGTGCATTTGCGAACCGGCATTTTTTGGCATTATTTTGAACAAAATGACAACCCGTCAATTATCTGGCCAGACACCCCCCAGCCTTGTGAACGTTTGTACCCGATCTACAATAATGGCTTTCAATACCTTGTGAGAATTTATAAGAACAAGTTATCGGCTGAATTCTCCCATATGCTGACGGATGGTGCCGGTGCCATGGAGTTTTTAAAAGCCCTGATCACTCATTATCTGATCATCAAAGGCAAACTGGATTCTGCACCTGCAGGGATAATGGATATTGATGCCGAACCAGATCCTGAGGAATATGAAGATGCTTTTTTAAAAGTATTGGAGATCGAAAAAGATAATCTGGATAATT
This sequence comes from uncultured bacterium, assembly GCA_964395205.1. Lineage (GTDB taxonomy): Bacteria > Fidelibacterota > Fidelibacteria > Fidelibacterales > Fidelibacteraceae > M50B103. The sequence goes on from CAYNBL010000056.1 coordinate 10,128, forward strand.
CACCGCGTCAGAGAAATCTGTTCAATACCGATACGGTATTCCAAATGCATGATAAAAAATTACCACTGGGAAAATATAAGATCATTATTGGGACGGTACCTCTGGAAAATCTTAAAAAGATCTCAAAAAGCTATGACTGTAAAATTACCGAACTGCTTGCCGCACTTTATGTGGAAGCCTTGATCCTTATTCAACACGATCAAGTCAAAGATCCCAAGAAACATCGTCCTATTGGAATGGAAATCCCCGTCAATATGCGCAACCTTTACCCTATTCGTTCAATGCGCAATTTTTCGCTCTTTTTAGTGCCGCGTTTCAACCCGAAAAACATAAAAAAATTTGAGGATATTATTGAATTTCTTAAGCCCTTTATGGTAGAACATAATACACGGGAATTTTTATTGACAATGGTGCAAGATAATTGTGCACTTGCTCAAAATAAAGCGATAAAATATGCTCCGATCTCGATCAAAGATTTTGTGATACGCTACCTTTCCAATACTCAGGGTCACGCACAATTTTCGGGGGCGATCTCCAATCTTGGGGCAATTCGACTACCAAAAGAAGTGGAAGATCATGTTAAGGATATGGGTGTATTATTGGGACCGACTTATCACTGCCTTACCGGCTGTGGTGTTGTAGGATTTAAAGATCATATTCATATCAATTTTGGGCGTATCAATAAAAATCCCAATATTGAAAAACACGTGTTCCGTCGCTTAGTTGAGATGGGTGCACAAGTAAAAATAAGAAGTAATTGAGGTAAATTATGTCATATTGTGTACATTGTGGTGTCAAACTTGCAGATTATCACGAAACGTGTCCTCTGTGTAGTACCAAAGTATTAAATCCCAATGCAAAGATCGATCCCCAAACAAGGGACTTTCCCGAATATAGGGAGCATCTTAAAAATAAGAGTCCCGATAATATGAAACGTCTGTTTGCAGGTACGGTGATGTCATTTATCATCTCGATCTACATTATCATTTTGCTTTTGATCAATTATCTGGTAAATGGTCAAATTTCATGGTCACTTATCCCAGCGGTCAGTCTGGTCTATATTTGGTTTACTGTGGCATTTCCTCTTCTGCGTCCGGGTCAGACATTTTTTCGTCTCTTTACCTATGACTCTTTTGCAACGGCGCTCTATTTACTGGCTTTGAATCTGATCATTTCGGGTAATATCGCTTGGTCAAAATTTGCTGCATCTGCCATCATTTTTATCTGGATCATCATGGCCGGTATCTTTATTTCGGACCGTGTCAAGAAATGGATTCCGATGATCATTTATTATATTCTGGCCAGTATTTTATTTACCGTATTGTATGCTTTTATGCTGACAAATAATAATGTGATCGTTCATTTGATTCTTCCTATTTATGTATCTGTATTGGTTTTGACCTTGTTATCGTTTTTCATGATCAAAGCTTTGATCTTTGATATCACCAGTTTTTTAGCGATCGTATTTTTCAATGTTGCAATCCTGGCATTTGCGGTGGATATGACCGTGTCACATTTCCTGACGCACAGTTTCCAACCCACATGGTCAATATTTGTTGTCTGTGCTTTAATTCCTTTTAGCTTAGCAGGTATTCTCATGCGGAGAATTAAGCAATTGCGGAGTTTCATTGCAAGAAAATTCCATCGTTAAAATTTTTAAAAGCTAAATCTCAGGGAGATAAGATGAGTATAGATTCTATTAAAAAATTGGTTGATATACCCTCACCCAGCGGCTATACCGATGATATTATTGATTTTATTGAAAATGAAATGAAGGCTCTACCATATCATTGCATTCGAACATATAAAGGCTCGTTGATCGTCAGTACGGTACAAGATCCTGACGTCATGGTCATTGGTCACATTGACACGCTTGGCGGGATGGTCTCTGAGATAACTGACAAGGGTACCCTTCGTGTTTCGCAACTGGGAGGATATCCTCCCAATAGTTTTGAAGGTGAATATGTAACTGTTGTTACCATGAGTGGTAAACACATTCGCGGAACCTTTCTTGTTGATAATCCGGCTGCTCATGTAAACAAAGATGTCAAAGGCACTGAACGAATTATGGCAAATATGCATATCCGGCTTGATGCGGTTGTTCACTCAAAAGACGAGGTTAAAGAACTGGGTATCTCCGTTGGTGATTTTGTGGTCTATGATCCGCGATTGGAGATCACGGATACCGGTTTTCTTAAATCCCGTTTTATAGATGACAAAGCATGTTCAGGTATTATGTTAGATATACTTCAAAACGAACTTGATGCTCTTAAAAATAAAAAGGTCGGATTCTATTTTTCCAATTACGAAGAGGTCGGTAACGGCTGCCCTGCCGGACTTCCCGATTCGGTAAAGGATCTGCTTGTTGCAGATATGGGTGTTGTGGGAGACGGTGTGACCGGGGATGAAACCAAAGTGTCCATCTGTGCCAAAGATTCCGCCGGTCCTTATGACCTTCAATTAAGAAGAAAACTGGAATCTCTTGCATTAGAAAACAATATTGCATATACAGTTGATGTCTTTCCTTACTATGCCAGTGACGGCACGGCATTGTTGCGCTCGGGGAAAGATATCCGGGTTGGATTGATCGGCCCGGGCGTTAGCGCTTCACATGGTGTAGAGCGTACACATAGTCAAGGTATTGATGCTACCCGGGCACTTATTATGTTATATATAAATTCATTACCTGCGAAAGGATAATATGCAGTTAGGTTTTATCGGTTTAAAATATTCGGGGAAAAGCACCCTTTTTGAATTGCTGACCCAGGGCAAGTATGAATCTGTCAAAACAGGTATAGCGGAATACCATCGGGGTCAGGTGATCCTTCCCGATGAACGCATTAATCGCTTATCGGAAATATTCAATCCCAAGAAAACAACTTTTGCCTATTTTGATTATATTGATGTCATGGGCATACCCGCCAGCATGCGGACGGATCAGGTAGCCAAATACCTTGAAGCCGTTCGTCAGACCGACAGTCTTGTTGCGGTCATTCAGCTTTTTGACGGCTATAATGGTGAGGGATTACCCGCCACTATCGATCCCGTTGCAGACTTAAAGCATCTTGAAGAAGATCTGATCTTTGCCGATCTCCTTGTGGCTGAAACGCGCCTAAATAAAGTATTGCACCTAAAAGCACGCTCCGCGCCCCAATACGAAGCTCACGAAGAAGATATTCTGGTAAAATGCAAAAATACACTTGAAGAAAACATCCCTCTGCGCGAGATCGAAATTAATAACAGCGAAGATAAATTGATCCGCGGTTTTCAGTTTCTTTCACAGAAACCGCTCATGGCGGTATTGAATTGTGATGAAAGTCATTACGGCACCCGTTTGGATTATGAATCCACTTTCAAAGAAAATCTCCCAAAAATACCCGTTACGTCTGTCTCGGCACTTGCGGAAAAAGAAATACAAGAACTGGATGCCGACGAACGCGCCATGTTCATGGAAGAATTGGGTATCGATGAACCGGCGATCAATCATGTGATCGCAACGTCTTATGCGGCCATTGGACTTATTTCATTTTTTACCGTAGGTGAAGATGAGGTCCGTGCCTGGAATTTGCACACACCCGCCACAGCTCCAGAAGCCGCGGGAGCGATCCACAGTGATCTGCAAAAAGGATTTATTCGTGCCGAAGTCATTACATATGATGATTTCATGCGCGAAGGTGGCATGAGCAAAGCAAAAGCTAAGGGGCTTGTACATCTTGAAGGAAAAGAATATATCGTGAAGGATGGAGATATTTTGAATATCAGATTTAATATTTAACAACTGACTCAAATTTCTTAACTTTTCGATAATATTCAGATAAATAAAGGCTAAAGCCGGAAATATAAAAGTTAAGAAATTTGAGTCAGTTGGATTATTTGATAATTTTTCCTTGTCTAATGAATTTTTTTTGTTAATATTGAATATTATATTTACAAGGATTTCAACATGAAAAAAATAAGTGCTTTATTTATTATTCTTCTGATTATTTCATCCTGTCAGATCTTTCCACCTTCAGACTCTGCAAGCGGGGCCTTTAATTTGGAAATCAACATGGAAGACACTACTCCTCAAACAGTATCACTTATCTATCAAAACCCCGATGGGGAGTCAAGACAAGTTCTTGCAAACCTCAAACCTCAGGGAAACGATGATTATATTACAGATGACATTGCGGTTACGATAGGAAATTATACGCTAGTACAATTCATTGTACTGGACCAACAGGATTCCATTCTGGCCGCAACTCCTGTCAGCGGTTCCACAAAAGCATCGACCGTATCGTCATCATTACCCTATGAATTTGTTATCACTAAAAACAATACCATTACCCTTGAGCCGGACATCCTGATTTATACTGCTTCCGACACACCCGAACTCTACGGATATTCATCTTCTTCTGTTAATGTCATTTCTTTATATGATGATTTTGCCAATTCAATAAACCATTTTTCTTTCGATATATTCAGTGAGATCATCAAAAGCGAAGATGGTAATATTTTTATTTCACCACTCAGCATGGCTTATGCTTTTGGATTGCTTTACCCCGGGACTGGAACCACGACAGCAGAAGAAATCCAAAACGTCTTTTATCTGAATGACTACACGAATGAAGAAATTCTTCAGCTCTACAAGGATTTCGGTAATTATCTCAAGTACCTTGACAGTGGTGTCAATGTTTCTCTGGCACATGCTTTTTGGTATATGCCTTACCTTCACCCACAGGAAAATTATTTATCCGTTTTGAATACGTATTTTGACGCAGAAGTTTCTGATCTTGATTTCAACGACCCTAACCATGCAGCGGAGGTTATCAATCAGTGGGCATCGGATAATACAAATGGAAAAATACCCCTTGCGGTCAGTCCGGGTGATCTCATGGATGGAATTATAGCCACCTTGGCTAATGCAACCTATTTCAAAGGCAACTGGCTGAACGGCTTTGATGCAAAAGATACACACGCTGAAGTCTTTTATACAAATTCAGAAGAGAGTGATTCGATATCCTGTCAAATGATGCGTGGAGGAACTGAAGAAGAACCTTGGAAGATAAAATCTTACAGTGATGATCATCTCCAGTTGATACGTATACCATTTAAGGAAAACAGCTGTTACGAAATGGTGTGTATTATGCCTCTTGATCAATCCTGTGATACCCTTTTGGCAGAACTTGATGTAGATCAATGGACTACATGGATGGAATACTCTTATCAACATGATATTATATTGAAAATGCCAAAATTTCA
>CAYNBL010000057.1:0-14595 GCA_964395205.1 uncultured bacterium
ATCACGTGATTTACTTGTTGCAAAAGCATTATCTGGATATGTCCAAATTCTTCTGCGTAAAATAGGGGAACAGGCTAATAAGGAAGGGAAAGCTATTGAAATCATTGATAAGTTTAATGAAGTATTTAATGAAACAACTCAACAACTTATTGATCTGTTTGGTGAAGATGATCCAATTATTGAAGGATGGTATGAAGGAGCTTGTGAATTTGGTCATTGGGAAATATTTAGCTCTAAAGAGTTTTTTGATAAGTTATATGCAGAAAATAAGGAGAAACAATGACCATAACAAAACACGCCATACAAAGATCTCAACAGAGGGGAATACCTCAAAATGAATTTGATTTAATAATGCAAATAGGGACATCTTCAGATAGACCGGGTAGTGCAACAGAATATGTTGTGCTAAAAAAAGACAAAATAAAAGCGATTGAGTTTTTAAAAAAGATGATTCAGAAAATAGATAAAATGGAGGGTTCCGCAGTACTAACAAATGGTAATAGTGTAGTAACAACATATCATAAAAAGGTCTAACATGAAAAAATGTTATGAATTTTTAATTGCCCGTACAATAACAAAGAATGATAAAGGTGAAGTAATCTCATCTAATGATTTTGCAGGCATATTAATTCCTGATGCTGCTGAAGAAGAATTAGAGAAAATACTAGAAAAATATGATAATGATAGTTTCAGTTTAATTTGGAACCTAGAGAATACTTTTAAAAGAACTAAAGAATTCCCTTGGGCAATTGTTTTTTACAAAGAAGAATTTAGACTTGCTGGCCATGTTGTATCAACACGTAGAGAGCGTAAAGATATATCATTAACATCATATACAATGCCAATTGGACATTCAGTTGAAGAACATGGTGTTCCTTCGATTTCGATATTATTAATTTATTCAAAAGAACCACTAAGGGAACTAGCTAAAAAGTCTGAATTGTTTAATAAAGCTTGGGAGCAATTATCTGATTGTTCTGAAGATCAGAATTGGCTTTGTATTGCAGAATCCCCATCAGAAGAGTGGATCAAGAAAGCAAGTGAGGGCGATGATCAATTATTTCTGGAAGAATTAAGAATAGATATTAATTGAGGTGTTATAATGGGAAGGAATAAGAAAACAGTTGAATTTGATGAAAACAAATTTTCGGGATTATCTTTGGAAGAAAAACTAAAAATATTTTCTGATTATAATGAACTTTTTCATTATGAATTATCAAAAATTCCTTATAATGAATATAAAGTAGAAAATGAAGTAAAATTAAAAGCCGAATTGATTGCTAAAAAATACTATGAGGATAAAGGATTTGATGTTTATCAATCAAAAGTAAATGATGGGTATAGATCAATAGGCGCTTTATTTTACTGGCTAGATCACATAAGTAAACTAACACCAAATGATATGGAAATGATTTCAAAAATCAGTTCAATTCTTAATGTGGAAGAAATAAAAGACCTTGCTTATGCAGTTAAAGATAAAAATGGGACTCCTGATCTATTATTAATTAAAGAAAATAAAATGTCATTTGTCGAAGTCAAGTATAATTACGAAACAGTTAAACCGGCTACCATTGAATTTTATATTAAATACAATCAAAAATGGACTATTTCGATACTTAGGGTTATTAAATAACCTCCCTGACTTTCTCCCCAAAAATCGGATAGTTTGAAATGTTAGAAAAGGCATTAACTTAGACTAACAAAAGGAGCAAACAGATGAAGAGCCGGTATACGAGGGGGCAGCTCCAGTGGAATATGATGAACTTTAAAAAATAACATTAAAGGTTTATTATGCCCCAAAAAGTATCAAAAATAATTCAGTATAGATGTCTTTTAGATAACACGGCGTTCTCTAAAGGTGTTTACTACTTTGATGAGCCAGTATATTATCAATATTCAGTTGGGGATCCACTTCCCGGATTAAGACATCAGGATTCCAAATTTAATTTTGAAGATACTGAAGTTTAAAGAATCCCTTTGTTTAACAAAAAACAACATACTTTGATCACTGAATGTATTGGTCAGTACGGTCTGCTGCATATTCAACTTGAGCCCGATAAATACCTGAAAGAAATAATTGTTGAGCCGGATGGTATATCAGTTGATATATTATTTGGAGATGATATGCTAATTTACGAATTTTATAATCCAACAAAAAATGATACAGTTACAATTAGAGCTACACAAGCAGATGATAAAGATGATATTTGTACAAAAATCAGACTACACAAAGATGATCTTGAATTTAGACAGTATTATATAAGGCAAGCATTGAAAAAGCCGGGTATTACTCCTATGGATAAACCTAGAATTGTATATCCAGAATGGCTAACGGTTGGGCAAGTAGCTGAACTACTTAGTATCACTAAGAAGTCCGTGTATAACAGGACACATAGAGGCCAGCTTAAAGTGTATAAAGTGGGTGGGGTTAATATGTATAAGAAATCGGAGCTAGAAAAATGAAATTGTTCCACTTATGTTCCACTTTTGTTGAGAAAATGTGGGAATATTGGGAAATAGTGGGAAATGTAAATTCGATTATTCCGCTTTGTTAGTGCATATTATAACGCTTTTATGAGATGATACGATTTTAGTAAGTCGAATCCCCCCCCATCTCCGCACTAAATCCTACAGTCCTTTATCTAAGGGCTATTTTAGTACCTTGCTAATAATTGTGCCAAATTATTTGCCATTAAATATCCTCTCTAAAAGGTGTTTTTATAGTCGAGGGATTTCAAGTCCCATATGTTAATGATTCACGATCCACATTCACTCACGTCTTACGATAATAAAAAAACCGCCGGGTTTTACTCCGACGGTTTATTATAATTAATTTAATTTGTCCTGGATTTCTAATCCAGCTGTTTCTTGAACTTAAATGCTCCTGTCAATCTCCAAACGATAAAGAGAATGATCGTATATACCAGAAGAAGTCCAAGGGTTATCCACCAGCCTTTCAAAATATTGTCGGCAAAGAACATGGTGGGGATATTCATCATGAACAGCATGGGAAAAGCCAGTCCGATCGTAATGGCCGAACCCAAAATGGAATCTTCGGCGATCTTTGTTTTGAAATGTGGGTCCATAACCCGAATAAGGGTCAGCGAGGAGTTGATCGTTCCTGTCATTTCTCCAAAGACCGACACAAAACGTTCAAAGGGGTAATCGCTATAAGCACGATAAGATACCCAGTATAAAACACCTACTGTACCGAGTCCTCCCATAACGGAAATGAGCAAGATAGATAACCAGTAATGTTGCAGGATCGGAATAGAGATAGCCGCAATGGCTGCTACAACCAGATAATCGATCGCTACACCGTTAATACGCATTATCAATCCTTCGTCAAGCATATAGCTCTTTCCAATCTTATCCAGGAACCAGCGCGTACCAAGGGACAATAGAATTCCAACAATAAAGTGGAAAGACCAAAGCGTGTTGGCAAGATCGGGAGGTAAAAGACCCGCTAAAAGTTTTGTGACCCAATAGGTTGCCAGATAGACCAAGCCGATCACGGCAAGCTGGAAAGACATGGAATCAATGGCCTCATGTGCCATAGTCAGTTTGCCGGCACTTTTTTTGTTTTCATGGTCAAGGTGAATGATGCCGGTCTGCACATCATGCGAGACCTCATCCAAGCTCTTGATGGTAGACATTTTATTTCTTCTGATGCCCATTCGGATCAAGCCGATCCCACCAAAGAACGCAAAAAGATAACCGATCGCAGCAAAGGTCAAGCCGACCTGACCGCCGCCCATAAAACCGTATTGTTCCCATCCGTGTCCAATGGAATAGGCGAGTCCGGGACCCATCCCGAATCCCATTGTCAATAAAACCCCTATGCCTGGGAAAAGATCGGGTTTAATCGTATAGATTAATGCAAAAGCAATCAGTAATCCGAGTGTAGCTTGAGTCATATAACTTAAAATACAGGCCATAGCTTTGCTGTAGGGGTCCTTACCGGATTTTTGTTTTTCTTTCCTTAGACCCATGGTAATGAACGTCAATGCCAGCAAATGATAAACATAGATGCCCAGACGCCCCGTGTCCAGTGGAATAACCGCCATTCCGGGTAATCCAACAGCACGCCAAATTGCTCCCAGGATCTGCGGTCCAAAGATCAATGCGGCAAAACCGGCAAGGATGTTATTGGGAATAAGAAATTTTCGGAAGAAAGGAACATAGCGTCGCAGCATAGTTCCAAGAACAAGAAATAGACTCAGATAGGTAAAATCGAGTATAACTTCTTTTAAATCTAGTGCAAAATTCCAAGGGGTCATAGCTTCCTCCTGTGATTTGATTAGCTATAATAGTTCTGTGCAACAAAATATAGGGGGATTTTCATATAAAAAACAAGCGCTTTATGACGGGGTACGGGGTACGGAGTTCGGGGTGTTAGAGTGGAGTATAGTGTAAGGGGAATTACGGAAAGTACAGGACACTGTCATCCTGAGCCCCGAAACTTCGGGGAAGGATCTATTCATGATTTGCAGTTTATTTCGTGATCCTCATCACAATATCTTATATGATATTTTTTCTCAATGAGAATATTGGTATTTTTCTACATGAAAAATCATAATTACTACATTTATATCCTGACAAATTTTACAAAGAAAGTCCTTTATACCGGAGTAACAAATAATATTGCCCGTAGGCTCTATGAACATCGTTATGTTGAAAAGAATTCTTTTTGTTATAAATATCGGTATTATTATTTGATCTATTACGATTGGTTCCAGGATATTAACCAGGCGATTGAAGAAGAAAAAAGGATAAAAGGCTGGAAACGGGAAAAGAAAATCAGACTGATCAGAACGATGAATCCGGAAATGAAATTTCTAAATGATCTTTTAGAAGATATATTCTAAATATTCTGTAACATGAATAGATCCTTCTCCGCCAGCCGGCGGATCAGGATGACAGTTTCTGAACTCTCCCATACCTCAAACACTCCGAACCCCGAACTCCGACACCCCAAAAAATGCCTTTTAAAACCTGCTTAAAATCACTAAATTCACGCTAATACAGGAGGAAAGATGAGTAAAAAGAAAAATAATAATTACAATACACCGTGGCGTAAATCAGCGTCTGCTATATATAAAAAAGCGGTAGACGGTAGGATCTATGGCACTTTTGAAGTTGAAATGAACCCAGTTCTCGATTATATCAAAAAGCATAAAGAAAAAGGAACACGCATTACGATCACTCAAATCGCGATGGCAGCTATTGGCCGTGCAATTGCACTAGATATTCCCGATGTGAATGTTTACATTAAACGCGGTAATGTAATTAAACGCGATAATGTTGGAATTTTTACCGCTGTTATGAAAAGTGGAAGCAGTGAAATGGGCGGTTTTGTACTTCGTAACGTTGAAGACAAGGGTATTTTTGATATTACCAAAGAAATGGATGAACGAGTTACAAAATCAAAACAAGCCGATCATGAAGAAGGCGCAACACAATCCAAGAATATTCTTGCATCAATGGGCTGGCCTTTACGAAACCTAGTATTTAATTTTGTACGTTGGTGGCATATCAAGCTTGGAAAAGAGATGAAAGCTTTTAACATTTATAATGACAGTTTTGGTTCCGCTATGGTGACGAATATTGGTCATCATGATCTACAATTTGGTTTTCCGGCCTTACTTCCGATCGCGAATATTCCTTTGGTTGTGGCTTTAGGGAAGATCGAAGAAAAACCGGTTGTTCGTGACGGTGAGATCGTTATTCGTAATATCATGCCGGCAGCGGCTGTGTTAGACCACCGAATTTTTGACGGTTCGCAGGGCGGTTTATTAGCTACGGCAGTTCGTAGATATCTTCTTGATCCGAAATGTTTGGAAATTCCGGCAGCAGAGATTTTGAAGAAAAAGGAGGAAGAGAAAAAGTAATTAACAATTAAATATTATTTATAATTGTAGGGGCTCGGCATGTCGAGCCCTTTTTTATGTAAAAATTTATGTCATCTCGACCGGAACGCAGTGTAGTGGAGAGATCTCAAATTAATCGCTCAATAATAATGAGTTTGAGATTTCTCCACTACGCTCATCCACCTTCGGTGGATTCACTTCGGTCGAAATGACATAAAACTGTTAAGTGTAGAGACGCGATTTATCGCGTCTAAAAAATTAATGTAGCCACCTGAAAGAAAAGATTAAAGTTCCGCTTATTGATCACTATGTTCTTTCTCAAAAAACTTCGGAAAAATATTCAGCAATAACAATGCTAAACCAATACCGATGCAATTGGCGACCCAGTCGTCCAGTCCGGCCGAGCGACCGGATGAAAATCCTTGAAGCACCTCTGAAACTCCACCATGGATCAAAGCGATGATCAGTGACCATCGTCGGTTGAACCATCGTTGCCAATTTCCTTCACGAAAAGAAAATATTAACGCAAGTGTGAGAATGAAATATGTGAGAATATGCCAGAATTTATCGACAGAGAATACTTTATGGACAGGAAGCGAATCACCAGGCAAAAGCAGCACGAGCATCAGCAGTGCGGCATATAAACCAGTTAAAATAAAGTAAATAAATGAGCGTTTATCACTCACATTAACACCTCGTCAATTTTTAAAACTTTAGGAATGTGTGTTAGAATATCCGAAGCAGTTACAGATCGGTTACCAAGCAAATCGGCCGCTGCTTGACCGGCAGAACCATGATAATAGACGGCAATGAGGACGGCATCTTCGGGTTTGTGTCCCTGTGCGATGAATGAGGCGATCAAGCCGGCAAGCAGATCACCGCTTCCTGCGGTGGCCATGCCGGGTGCGCCGGTAGCGTGTATGAACACGCGACCGGAGGGCAGCGCAGTCAGACTTGTACTGCCTTTGAGATGCACGATCGTATTCGTATCAAGGGCCAATTCAAGCGCGCGCTCAATGGGTGCATCAAGAACATCCTCCGTCCTTATATTCATCAACCGCGCAAACTCGCCCGTATGCGGGGTAATGATCAAATCTTCTTTCTTGGTCTTTAACAAATTTCTGGATAAATGGTAAAGCGCGTCAGCATCCATCACAAGCGGAATGCTTGCTTCGTTCAGGAGCGCGCGGACAAGTTTACCCGTCGCGGGCTCCCGACCCATTCCGGGTCCAACGATCATGGCCCGACTTTTTTCCTGAAGCGAAAGAATTTGGGTTAGATCATTGTCGTTTAAAATATTTTTATTTTCCCCTGTTGTTACAATAGCTTCGATCATTTGCTTCAGGAGAAAAGGTTTTACCGTTTCGGGTACAAAAGCGTGCAGCATGCCCGCGCCGCTTTTTAGCACTGCCAGTGACGTCAGCGTCACCGCACCCGGCATGGCGGCCGAACCACCCACGGCGAGCACTTGTCCGACAGAATATTTGTGTCCCGTCATTGAAACCGGATGTAGCTTTTCACGAACCAGATCATGGTCACAGAGATACATTTCCGGTTTAGCTTTAGCAAGGGAATCACCTGGATAATCCAATTCAATAAGCTTTAGCTCACCGGTATAGGATTTTGCATCTTGTAAGAAATTTCCGGATTTATAAAAACCCATGGTCAAAGTTTTTGTTGCTTTCAAAGCCGGACCAAGTAATTTCCCGCTGGTACCGCTGAGTCCGGAAGGGATATCAACGGCAATGACAGACTGGTCTTTATGCAGATCTTTCAAACATTGTAATAGATCCTTTAAGTATCCTTTTACAGGTCTGTTAAGTCCCGTTCCAAAAATGGCATCGATCCAACAGCTGTTTTCACGCAATAAAGAGCAGAGTTCTTCTTTATTTTGAATAAAATATATTTTGACTTCCAGCGTCCGTAAGGTATGGTAAAAATGCAGTGCATCGCCCTTGATCTCATTTTCTTCAGCAAAACAAAACACCTCAATATGCTTCACTTTATTTTCTTTCAATTTGATCGCGGCTACAAAACCGTCTCCGCCATTATTGCCTTTTCCGCAAAATATCTGAATATGTTCAATATCACGCTTTTTACAGAGTTCAAACGTGGCTTCCGCAACAGCAGTACCGGCCGCGAGCATCAATCCGGTTCCACTGACACCTTTAATTTTTATGGCATCATGGTCAATCGCTTGGGCGCCTTTGGCGGTCACAATGCGTTTCATTTTGTTTCTCCGGACAATTGATCAACGACATCAAGAATATCTCTGAAGCGTGCGATCTCAAAATCGCCACCATGGTTCTTGGTATCAAAAATATCTCCATAGCGCGCAAAAACGGTTGTCATGCCAATATTCTTTGCACCGGTCATATCGCGCTCGGCCCAATCGCCGACCATAATAGAATCTTCGGCTTCAACGCCAAGTTTTTCAAGAGCCAAACGAAAAGGTTTGGGCGAGGGCTTAAACTCACCCGTATCGCTGTGAGTGACCACCACATCAAAAAGATGATGGAAATTCAGCTGGTATAATCTCAGCCAGGCTTCCCGACCGGGGGCATCTGAAACAACTGCCAATTTGATGCCTCTTTTTATCAAGGCTATAAGCGTGGCATAGACTCCCGGGTAGGGAACAAGTGAGGCCTCACGACTGCGTTTGTAAGCAATAATTGCGGCAGCCAGAAATTTGTGATTTCCCGTACCGTAAAATTCCTTGATCACATCATCAAATACGGTCTGATATTCCCAGCCCTTTTCTTCATAGATCTCGAAAATGCGATTATAAACGGACTCTTCATCCGCTTCAAGGCCGGCTTCCAGCAGACCTTTTACACCACCGCGGATCGCCAGTTTTTTCAAACGAGAGAAATCCACAAGGGTGTTGTCTAAATCGAAAACAATTGATTTTACCATAGCTAAATATAAGCTTAAATGTACCAACACGCCAAGTTTGTTTTGTTGTGGCGCCAAAACAGAAAAATGTTTCTTTCCATGAAATATTGCGTATATTTTATTTAACAGATAAATATAGACCATGAGAGAGATGAAAATAGGAACCCTGCATGGGAAACTTCAAAAAAAGTTTATATCCGATTTTTCTGTTAATACTCACTTTATTTACATTTTCCTCGTGTCAAAAAAATGGAGTCAAGCTTCACTATCTTGGTCATTCGGCTGTTTTTATGGATTTTAATAAAAAAGTGACCGTGCTTTGCGATTATGGCAAAGAAAACGCATATCTTGAATGGGGTTGGGATAGTCCCATTTACGATGCAGGAGAGCCGGGTCCCGATATTATTAGCTATTCCCATCATCATGAAGATCATTACGATGAAAAAGGAGCTGAAAAATATCAGGCTATCCGGATAGACGGGTCTGTGGATACTCTGATTGGAAAACTTTCAATCAACAGTTTTGAATCTTCCGAAACAGACATCAGCCTTTATGATAATTATTCTTATTTGTTCAGCATAGACGATATCAGGATCCTGCATCTTGGAGACTGCCAGGCGGATATCATGATGATCAACGATCCTGCTCTTGAATGTGAAAGCTGCAGCACGGACGAAGAAAGAATAGTCATAAAAAGGAGGCAGATATGAAAAATTCAAGAATGGGTCTTGTACTTTTTACTGCCGTCTGTATGACATTTTTAATGGCTGCAGATATTCCCGAGTTGACCCGACAAGCCGAAAGCGGTGATGCAAATGCACAATTCGATCTTGCAGTCAAGTACTATTTTGGTGAGGATGTCGAACAAAATTATGAGAATGCGTTCTTTTGGATGAAAAAAGCTGCAGAACAGGGAGAGGTCGCCGCGGAATATAATTTAGCTTATATGTACCAAACGGGAGAAGGAATTGAGATAGATATCGATCTGGTACGTGAATGGTATGAAAAAGCGGCAGATAAAGAATATCAAAAAGCAAAAATTTCTCTGGGATTTATATATTATAATGGTAGTGGATTTGAGTAGGACTCTTCCCAGAGCAATCACTGGCAAGAAGAAGCGGAAATAAATGAACTTTTCGAATATTTGTGGTATTTATGGAGATTCTTTAAGGATTGAATTGATTCGCGAACATGTCATGACCATAGAAAAATCCATGAAAATGATCGATGAATTGTCCAAAGAGAAAAAACCGAATTATAACCAGCTGGTTCGTTGGGTGACCAATAAAGAAGAACATGCTGAGAATATCCAGATTATTGTGAGTCAGTATTTCATGCATCAACGGATAAAACCGGTAATATTATCCGATGAAGCAGCCCATGCCAAATACACGACGGAATTGGAACTTCTACATCGCATATCTGTCAATGCAATGAAATGCAAACAGGGAACGGACCCACTTTATCCGTCAAAGATCCTTATAAATCTTGAGTTGTTCGAAGACCTGTATTTTGACAAACACGAACATTAAGGCGAAGGCTAAGGTTAAGGCTAAGGCGAAGGCTAAGGTTAAGGTTAAGAGTAAGACAAAATTACAGTAAAACAAAAAAGGCTCCTTTTGGAGCCTTTTTTGTTATCATAAAGGATTTATTAGAAACTTAATTCTTTTCCTTGAATAAGTCGTTCGCGTTCTGGGTCGATCATGCCACGCCAACTCTTATCAAGGCGACCTCTATTGAAAGCATTAATGGCATTTTGCTTGTCATCAAGTTTTGCATAAGCAACACCAAGTTCATACCAGCCACCACCAAAATTAGCTTTAGCAGTTGTTGCCTCTTTGGCCGCATCTAAACCTTTTCGATAATCGCCAGTGCGGTTATAAGCTTGTGCAAGAAAGTAATTTACAATATATTTATTACTTTTTTGAGGAATTAAACTTTCAGCCACTATTAATTGCTCTATTGCTTCTTTATATCTTTTTTGGTCATTTAATAATTGTCCATAACTTTGTCTTGCAGCTGGGAAATTAGGTGTGAGTTTAATAGATATTTTGAAGTGTTCTTCAGCTTTATCAAATTTATTAATAGCTACATATGTTTGAGCCAGAGTTGTGTGTGCTTTAGCATAATTAGGGTCAATACCTATCGAATTTTCAAGAGCTTCTACAGCTTCTTCGTACTGATGAGTTTTGCGATAGATTGATCCAAGATTATACCAAGCAGAACGATTATTTGGTTTATATGTAAGCCCTTTTACATAATTTTCAATTGCTGCGCTCATATCTCCAGATTTCAATTTAATATATCCTAGATCCAAATAAGCATCTCCAAATTCTGGATTTATGCGAAGAGCAGTATTAATTTTACGTTCTGCCGTGATCATATCGCCCACTTGAATCGACTTTCGTGCTTCTTTTAAAATGTTACCGGCAAGAACATTCTTTGCCTTGGAATACTTCTCAACTGAAGGAGCTAAAATGCTGGCTTTATCAAAATTATCACGGGCAGCATCGTAATCTTCTTCCTGAATAGCAACAAAACCCAGACGGTAATAGATCTCGGCAATCGAAGGATTCTTTTCAATGAGTTCATTATAAACGCGTTTAGCGGCATCATAATTTGCAACATCTACTTCTCGCTGAGCATCTCTGACTTGATTGATCAAGTCCCGCAATTCATCAAATGTATCGCGATAGCTTTGATCGGAAGGGCTAAATTCAATAGCTTTTCGTACAAGAGTTTGCGCTTCAGTGAGATTACCGTACATCAATTCAATATTATGATAAGTGAATAATGCCGGGGCAAAGGTGGAATCTTGGGCAAGAGTTTCATTGAGAAGCTGTTCAGCGGAAGCTGCATCAAAGTTTTCCAACATTTTCAGGGCTTCTTCAACCTTTTGTTGAAGGGCTTCGTTATCCGTATCCTGAGCAAGGGCAAACGAAAATAGACTGGTAACACAAAGTGTCAATATCAAAACTTTCTTAAGGTTCATATTGTTTCCTTTCATATAAGGTGTTCTCATAACACCCATTAGAGTACCCAGGGCGGGACTTGAACCCGCACAACTTTGCAGTTACATGGCCCTCAACCATGCGCGTCTGCCAATTCCGCCACCTGGGCTAAAACATGCAAATATATGCAGTTAAACTTTTAATTTCAAATCTTATTTGTTTTCTGTCGGTTCAACAGGTGTCGTAGGTTGTTCAACCTCAACATTGCTTGGCATCGGAAGGCCTGAAGCCTGTGTTGCGACCTGTTTGCCGGATTGTTGCTGAACAACAGATGCGTTTGCAGGTGCATTACGACGTACGACAACAAGATTAATGGTCATGATCAGTACAAAAAATCCAACGCCGGCCCACTGGGTGAACTTCGATAAAAAAGTTGCTGCGCCGCGACCACCCAAAACGGAAGAACCGCCGGTCATGGCTGACATCCCGTCGCCTTTGGAGGATTGCATTAATACAGATAAGATCAGTAAAATGGATGTAATGATGAGTAAAATGACTAAAAACGTGTACATTTTTATATCCCTTTATGAATTGAGTTTATCACCGGTTTCGATCATCTGAAAGAAATCGTCTACTTTAAGACTGGCACCGCCAATAAGCAGTCCGTCAATGTCATTCTCAGACAAGAGAGTTTCGGCGTTAGCCGGTTTTGCGCTTCCACCGTAGAGAATGCGCAATTGATCCGCAACGTCTACATTCGTGCGTTCAACAAGGATCGTACGAATGAAACGATGAACGTCCTGCGCTTGTTCCGGAGTCGCTGTTAAGCCGGTTCCGATGGCCCATACGGGTTCGTAAGCGATAACGGTTTTCAGAATTTCTTCATTGCTAAGATCAGCAAGTGCACCCAGAAGTTGTGTTTTTACCACCTCTTCCATGATACCTGATTCTCGCTGTTCTTTGGTTTCACCGATGCAGATGATCGGGGTTAAACCATATTTTAAAGCTTGTTTTGTCTTTAAATTGACGCCCTCGTCACTTTCATGAAAGTATTGACGGCGTTCAGAGTGTCCCAATAGAACGTGCGAACATTTCGCTTCTACCAGCATTTCCGCAGATACGGCTGCCGTAAAAGCGCCTTTATCCATATAGCACATATCCTGACCGGCAACGTGAACGGGCGTGTCGCCCAAGATAGATACCATGGCGGGAATGGACGTGAAAGAAGGGCTTAAGAGAATGTCAACTTTATGTCCTTCCAGTCCCTTGGCTTTGAATTCCAAGCAAAACGCTTCCGTTTGACTGGCTGTTTGATTCATTTTCCAATTTCCGGCAATAAATAATTTGCGCATATTTTTCCTTAAATAGCTTTTATTTACAGTTGCAATTCGGGCAACAAGGTTTTTTGCTGATCTCGGCGACCGCGGGTAGGGCCAGTCCGGAGATCAATTCCAAAGAAGCACCGCCACCCGTTGAAACGTGGGAGATGCGTTCAGAGAATCCGAGTTTTTTAACAGCAGCGGCAGAATCGCCACCCCCGACCAAGCTGACAGCACCCTTATCGGTTGCATCAGCAACTGCGGCACAAATGGCTTCTGTTCCTTTTGCAAAGCTGGGCATTTCAAAAACACCCATGGGGCCGTTCCATAGAACGGTTTTACTGTTCTCAATGATCTCCACGAATTGTTTAATTGTTCGCGGACCGATATCCAATCCGATCTGATCAGCCGGAACCTCATCAACATCGACAATTGTAGATAAAGCATCATTATTGAATTCACCGGCGGTAACGACATCCACGGGAAGGACGAAATTGACTTTCGAATCTTTAACAGCTTCCAGGATCTCTTTGGCCAGTTCAACCCTGTCTTCTTCGAGCAGAGATTTGCCGATCTCATAACCCATGGCTTTATAAAAAGTGAAGATCATTCCACCGCCAACGATCAGATTATCAACTTTATCCATCAGATGACGGATCGTGTCGATTTTACCACTGATCTTTGCGCCGCCAAGAATAGCGGTGTAGGGGCGGACGGGGTCTTCAAGTTTGTCTTTTAAATAAATAAGTTCTTTTTCGAGCAAAAGACCTGACACAACAGTCTTAAAATGCTTCGCTACACCCACTGTCGAGGCGTGTGCGCGGTGCGAGGTGCCGAAGGCATCATTCACATAGGCATCACCAAACGAAGCGATCTTGGCCGCGAATTCGGGCTCGTTCTTTTTTTCTTGTTTGTAGAAACGGAGGTTTTCAAGGAGCAAAATTTCACCGGGTTTCAATGCGGCTGAAAGTTTTGCAGTATCAGCACCGATACAATCTGTTGCGAATTTAACTTCTCTATCCAGAAGTTCACTCAGGCGCTGTTGGACCGGCTTTAATGAAAATGCAGCCTCATAGCCTTCGCCTTTGGGACGACCCAAATGACTCATACAGATAACTGACCCACCGTCTGCAAGTACTTTTTTTATAGTTGGCAAGGACGATACAATGCGAAAATCATTCGTGATATTTCCGTCTGCATCAACCGGTACGTTAAAGTCCACACGGATCAAAACCCGCTTATTCGAAAAGTTGACATCGTTAACTGTCAATCGTGACATAAGTCCTCCACTTGCTTTAGCTTGGAAATATAACACATTTTTAGAAAAAACGAAGGATTTTTTCACTTGACGAATGATAAAGGACAATTGACAATTTTGTATGGCATATTGTATGGCCCCTAACTCTTAATAACTGATGTTCAATAAATTGTGTCATGCTACGTTCAAAAAAACTTAATACCTTAAATATATAAGATTCGGCGTATTGTTTATTCTACTGATTACCGGTTATTAGCAAAATGAAAGTGCAACACTAAAGAGGGTGTTGCATGAAGCAAAAA
>CAYNBL010000058.1:0-14575 GCA_964395205.1 uncultured bacterium
CTCAATCCGCCCTTCTGGAGGCTATGCAGGAACATCAAGTGACAGCGGCCGGAACTTCCTATGCCCTGGAAGAACCTTTCTTTGTCCTTGCAACTCAAAACCCGATTGAACAAGAGGGGACCTATCCTTTACCTGAAGCTCAGCTCGATCGCTTTATGTTCCAGTTACATGTAGGTTATCCTTCTGAGAAGGAGGAAAAAGAGATCGTAACACGTACAACCGGAGCAGCCCCCGTTAGCTTAAAGAAAGTTATCTCAAAAGAAGAACTCATCAATATTCAAAAAATAGTTTCAAGTTTACCGGTTGCTGAACATGTCGTGGATTATGCGGTTAATATGGTGCGCTCCACCCGCCCCGCTGAATCTGAAATACCCATGGTAAAAGATTATGTCAAATGGGGTGCCGGTCCACGTGCATCTCAATATCTTATCATAGCAGCAAAAACCCGAGCAGCTTTATTGGGTAAGATGACTCCGGATGAGGAAGATATCAATGCCGTCGCTCCCCAGGTATTGCGCCACCGTATTTTGCGTAACTTTAAAGCAGAAGCTGACGGCGTATCAATGGAAGATATGATCAAACAGCTTATTCAGGTTCATCATGCCTAAATTGGATTACAGTCCCGGATCGATCATTGATCTTGGGAACCTGCGTTTTCAAGCCAAGACCATTGTGGAAGGATTGATGCTGGGATTACACAGCTCACCGTATCATGGCTTTTCTGTTGAATTTTCCCAGCATCGTCAATATATGCCGGGTGATGATATACGCCATATCGATTGGCAGGTCTATGGAAAAACGGACCGTTATTATATCAAGCAATATGAAGAAGAAACTAATCTTAATACGTACATCTTGGTCGACAACAGTGCTTCAATGGGGTTTCCGGGTGAAGGTGAAGTCAGCAAATATCAATATGCTCAATTGATCGCCGGAGCTTTAACCTGGTTATTGATAAAACAAAATGATGCAGTTGGACTAGCAATATTTAACGAAAAAATTGAAAGTTTATTCCCACCAAAATCTGTGAACTCATATCTAAATGAACTTCTTATAGCTTTGCAAAAAACAAAATGCTCAAAGCACACTCATATCGGAGATACACTTCATAATATAACGGAAAAGCTACCAAGAAAAGGTCTCGTTATTTTAATATCAGATCTTTTGGACGATAAAGAAGCCATGATGAAAGGACTGAAACATATACGATATCTTGGGCATGATGTTTTGGTTATCCAGCTTTTGGATCCCGGTGAGTGGGAATTAAAACAGTCCCGGAAACATCGCTTTAAGGATATGGAGAGTGGTGAAGATATTAAACTGGATGTCCGGCAGATCAAAGACGAATATCACAACAAGGTTCGTGCATATTGTGATGAAATAAATCGGGAGTGTGGGGAAAATCTAATAGACCACACACTAATTTTGACGGATATGGATTGTCGCATTGCCTTAATGGAATTTCTACGTAAACGGAATCGACTTTATTAAACAATAGCCTCTCAAAAACACACGATAAAAAGTAAAAAATATTCTTGACAAATATGTTAATAATATCTAACATTATGTTAGAATAATATAACATAGGAGAAAATGATGAAAAAGCTATTTTTCCCGATATTTCTTTTATCCGGAGTGACCGTTGTTTCCGGGATCAGAATTTTTCAATCCGGTATCGGTGAAGAGACCAAGATCCTTTTTATCGCAGAATTAATCCATATGGTCATGATCGCAATTCTTTTTATTATGGGAATTATTTATGGAATTAAAAGGATCAGATCAACAGAAGAGGGCTTACCTGAAGATGATGAGTTATCAAAGAAGATCGTTCGAAAATCCGCCGGCATATCATTTTATATAACATTGTTCATATGGCTCATCTTGTTATTCATTCAGTCATTCATAGACATTGACAGCAGAGTTCTGTTCAGCTTCGGATTTGTCGGAATGTCATTAACTTTTGTGATTACTTGGTTGATCACTAACTCATGCGGTATTAAAGATGCATAATAGAATTAAAGAGTTAAGGGCAAAATTCGGTTTAACTCAGCAGGATCTGGCTAAGAAAGTAAATGTCCGTCGTGAAACCATTGTTTTTCTTGAAAAGGGAAAATATAATCCTTCATTGCGATTGGCATATGATATTTCCCGTGTATTCAAATTGAAAATTGAAGATGTGTTTCAATTCTAAGCGAATAAATTGATATTTGACTTTTTACCACCAAATGCTTATTATAATATATCAAGTAAACAATGAAGGAGGAATTTGATGAAGAACAGGAAGTATTTAGTGATTATCTGCGTGTTATTGTTGGCTTTTTCCCTAAGCCTTTTTGCAGAACCAGTTAAAGTTATTGCAGTTCATTTCGGCAATCCTGAATATGAGGATGCCTTGTCTAAGGAAAATTATCCCGGGTTTGAATTTTATAGGACGGATGGTTCCGAATGGAAGTATGAAATTAAAAGTACTTTATATATTGGCACAAATCCCGGTCATCTTGAAGGATATTATGGCGAAGTACCGGAGAAAATGGGCTTCTCAGCTTCATTTGCAAGCGAAAAAGGTGGAAGAATTCCATATGGTTTAGGTGTTATCTATTTAATAGGAAGCAACGGTGTGATAGCTGCCCAAACCGGCCCCGACATGCGTTTTATTGAAGACGTAGCATATAGGGATGTATTCAATAATCTTAAAAAGACCCTTAAGAATCTCAAGAAAAACAAATTACCCAAAGTACTTCCTGCTACAAAACAGGTCTATTTTAAGACTGCTCCTGTAGGTGAATATGAAGCCTATAAAAAATCCAAAATAGACAAAAAAGTTGCTGGTCTTATCGGATGGAATATACCCGAAGTATGTGTTTATGATGGGGAAGGTAATAAACATAAATTGCCTGATCTTGTAAAAGATGAAAATTGCTTTTTAGTTTTTTATACTATGAATGCAGTTCATATAAAAGAAGGAAACCGTAAGACGGGAGAAATTCTTAAAGAATGGGATGAAGAGATTCCCGTTGATGCTGAGAAAGAAATGGCAGGGGCAGCTAAAAATGCTGAAAATGCTGTAACAAAAGAAGATGTTCAGAACATGTTCAAATCAATGTTAAAAGGAACAGCTGAAAATATTAATTCTTTTTATGGTGATGCAGTAAAACCACTGGAAATGGTCAAGGATATAAACGCTTCCGTAAAATAATAAAAGTACAAATCATTAAACACCGGTCTGTACCCAGGTTGGTGTTTTTGTTTTTGTATTCAAAATATATTCATGACTCATGCAAGAAAGCGTTAATTTATTGTCAATTGACGCAATTTTTCGTTCTCTTAAAAGTTATTCATACTGTTTAGGACATTTTTATTATATATTGTTTAGTTATACTAACCTGATGAGACATATTATAAAATGAAAAATCGAATGAAAATCTCCTGCCTTCTACTTGCTGTATTGACAGCCTCCCTTGCTTTTGCCGCAATTCCAGCTGGTTATTATGATGATGCAAGTGATTTAAATGGAAATGATCTAAGATTAGCTCTACACAATATTATTGATGGACATACTCAAAAATCATATGATTACTTATGGACCGCTTTTGCTAGCACAGATATTCGCACTTCTCTTGGCAGTGATTATATTTGGTGTATGTATACGGAACAAGAATTTCATTATGATGAAGATCAAAGTGCAGGTACAGACTTAGCCAATACATATAACCGTGAACATTCCTGGCCCAAATCTTGGGCAAATGAATCTTATCCACACTATACAGATCTTTATCATTTATATCCTGCCCAAGGAATATCAAATTCAACAAGAAATAATTATCCTTATGGAGAAGTTGCCTCAGGGGCAGCTACATATAGATCAGCCAACGGTACAGAATTTGGAGCAGCTCGTACAGGTTTAGGATATACTGGTAATGTATTCGAACCCATCGACGAATATAAAGGTGACCTCGCAAGGACTTATTTTTATATCACTACACGCTATTATACGGAAGATGCGAGTTGGGGCTCATCCGGTATGACCAATAAATGTGAACTAGAAGATTGGGCACTTGACATGTTATTAAATTGGCATGAATTAGATGCCGTAAGTCAAAAAGAGCTTGATCGTGTTGAAGCCGTTTATGCCATTCAGGGGAATCGTAACCCTTTTATCGATCATCCGGAATATGTTGATTCGATCTGGAATGTAGCCAGTTCAAGTTTTGAAGCTCCAAGCGCTCAAACTGCATCATCTATCCAATTTGATAGATTTACTGCTAATTGGTCTGCTGTTGGTGGTGCGACCGGATATAAATTATTTATCTCAGAAAGTAGCGATTTTTCAAGTTATATCAGCGGGTATGGACCCTATGATGCAGGTGATGTTCAAAGTAAGATCGTGAGTGGACTTGCTTCTTCTGTAACCTATTATTATCGTGTTGTGGCATATAAAGTCGGTGAAGAAAGTGGAAATTCAAATATTATTACGGTAATGACAACCGCACCTGTGGGTAGCGTGGACAGCACAAAAATCTTTTTCTCAGAGTATATTGAAGGCTCTACAAATAAAGCCCTTGAAATATTTAATAATTCCGGTGATGATATTGATCTTGGCAAGATAACAATGAAATTATATTCCAATGCGGCTACATCTCCCAGTCAATCTTTGACATTAAGTGGGACTTTGCTTAATAATGAAGTATATGTTGTTGCCCACCCCGATGCAGATGCGATGATCCTTGCTGAGGCAGATTTGACAAATAGTTCAGTTGTAAATTTTAATGGCAATGATGCTATTGAACTTTATTATAATGATGCACTTGTGGATATTATTGGTGTCGTGAGCACTTCTGAAACATATTTTGCACAAGATGTTACTTTAGTTCGTAAAGCAGATGTGTCGTGTGGAAATACCACCTATACTGAATCTGAATGGAATAGCTATGGCGAAGATGAATTTTCTTACCTGGGTTCACATACCGTAAGCGAGGTGCCCACATCTATCGCATTGCAGGAGTTCAAAGCTGATTATTTATTCGGGAAAGTTATATTGCAATGGACTACCGCAAGCGAGACCGAAAACGCGGCATTCCAAATTTTCCGTAATGATGAATTCATTGCTTCCATTGAAGGAGCCGGCACAACGTCAGTAACAAATCATTATGAATTTATTGATAAATTTGTTTTACCCGGTCAAACATACACATATATCCTAAATGATATTACTTACAGTGGAGATATTCAATCGCATGATGCGATGTCGGTAACGCTTAGCATTCCCGGTGAAGGATTTCACATATTACCGGAAGGAAGCATTGGAGCTGCATATCCAAATCCTTTTAATCCCGGTACAAAATTACCCCTTCACTTGGACCAGGGAAATGATGTGTTAATAACGCTTTATGATATTTACGGCTGGAAATGTCTGAATATCCTTAACGGATATTATGCTCCGGGTGATTATCAAATTCCTATTCATGCTTCAACTCTCTCCAGCGGGATATATTTTATACATATTCAGGTCGGAATGACTGAACTGACCCAAAAAATCGTATTATCTAAATAAATGTAGTTGCATTTATTTTATAGAAAGTCTATTTTCTCGCCATGGCAACACCTCGTGGAGAGAGACTCATCATTACCTTGCTCGGTCGACGTAACGTCGGCAAATCCTCTTTGATCAATGGGATTACGGAGCAGGACATTTCGATCGTTTCAAAGATGCCGGGTACTACAACGGATCCGGTAGCAAAGCACTACGAACTTATCCCTGTCGGGCCGGTTACTTTTTATGATACCGCCGGTATAGATGATATCGGAGAATTAGGTGAGCAGCGTGTAAAAGCAACCCGTCGTGTCTTATGGCGTTCAGATGTGGTGATGCTGGTCTTTGATAAAGAGACTCTGGATGAACATGATAAAAATACCATACATGAATTAAAAGGTATGGAAATTCCTTATCTGATCGTATTCAATAAATCTGACTTATATAAACCCTCTGCTGAGACTTTGGTTTTTCTTGATAAAGAGAAATTGCCACATATTGAAGTTTCATCGCAGAAAAATGATGACATGCTCGCATTGCGGAAAAAACTCATCGCTTTGGTCCCCGAATACTTTAAAAAAGATCCTGTTATCATTGGAGATATCATTAATCCGGGTGACTTTGTGGTTTGTATCGTACCGATCGATCTATCCGCTCCCAAAGGTCGTATCATTCTCCCTCAGGTCCAGATCATTCGCGAGATCCTTGATCATGATGCGATCGCAATCACGGTCAAAGAGAATAAGATCAAAGAAGTTTTTGCTAAGCTTGGCAAAAAACCCACATTAGCAATTACCGATTCGCAGGCAGTATTGAAAGCTGCAGCAGATGTGCCTGAAGATATCCCTTTTACTACTTTTTCGACTGCATTTGCTCGATACAAAGCAGATCTGCCAACTTTACTTGATGGATTGAAAACATTGGATAAACTTGAAGAAGGCGATAAGGTATTGATCGCTGAAGCATGTTCACATCATGTCGAATGTGATGATATAGGCCGCTACAAGATCCCCAAATGGATAGAGGAATATCTGGGCAAGAAAATCGATTTTGAGATCGCTGCAGGGCACGATTACCCCGATGATCTGACTCCCTATAAATTGATCATTCATTGCGGTGGCTGTATGAATACCGGACTTGAATATAAGCGCCGTATCCGTCAAGCACACTCACAGGGTGTCCCGATCACGAATTATGGTATTTTGATTTCTAAGATTCAGGGATTGCTGGAAAGAGTAATCAAGCCTTTCGGTCTATAAAAACAACAACTGACTCAAGTTTCTTAACTTTTACAATTGGGCTTTAGCCCTTTATTTATGCTAATATTGTAGAAAAGTTAAGAAACTTGAGTCAGTTGGGTTTACAGACTTCCAGCCAATATTGATATAAAGGTGCCAGTTCTTTAAATCGACTGATCAGAAGAGGCACAAATTCTTCCGAATATAATTCCTCGTCATTCGATCGCTTACAGATCAAATACATATTCTTGCGTTGATACCACTTTTGAATATCTTCCGGAAGGAAGTAGTTAAACCTTCGCTTATATATGTCACCTTCTAAACGAAATTTTGGTCTGCCGGGGAAAAATTTAATTACTTCTTTAAATGCAGATTGGTCACTTTCGATACGGTTACGGAAAGCATGCATTGTGGTAGCACTGGCCTGATAGAAACCCATTCCGTAAGTATAACCTTCGGGTTTGATCTCGATCCACCAGGAGGGCATGTCATGCCATCCCGGAGTGGGATGCTTGAAATTGATCCACATATTTGTTCGAAATACTGATTTGTCTTTAGAAAAACGTGTATCGCGATAAATACGGGAAATAGTTTTGTTAACAACCGGACGAAGCTCTAGCTTCGGATCGATCTCCTGCATTGTTGTGCTTAGGTCCATGACCAGTTTTCGCAGAGGAACAAGTATAAGAGTTTCATACTCGTTACGACGTTCTTCAAACCATGCCTTATTATTATTAGCACTAAGGTCTTGCAGAAATTTCTGAGCTTCGGGTAAGAATCCGTTAAATTGCATCTTATTCTATTCCCAGGTCTTTTTTAATTTGTTCAGCACAAATAAGTCCCGCACTCATGGCTCCGCCGAACCCCGCACCGGGCAGTGTCCATGCAGAAGCAAAATATAGATTATTTATCGGAGAGCTTGCACCCGGGCGGAAGAGAATAGCCTGATGCGGTGTTTGTGAATAACCGTAAGCAGTCCCACCGGGAGTCTGTAGATAGCGCTTCATCGTTCTGGCAGTTGCCACTTCAACGCGTTCAACATGATCACACATTTCAGGAAAATTCTTACACACCCGTTCAAGCATGATCTTGCCGGCTCTTTCTTTTTTCGCTTTATATTCTTCTTCGGACAGATCTTCCCAATCTTCAATATAATCCATCATAGAGAGGACAAGATATCCCTTCCCTTCAGGTGTTAGGCGCGAATCCACCTGACTGTAGTCACAAAGGATATATGGACGTACAGTAAAGTCAGCCCGATTGATCAGCGGCATATCTTTGATCTTGAAATCTTTTGCTTCGTAATAATTAAGAGAGTAAAAACTATTCCCCATTTCTTTCAAAGGTTTATCCAAAGCGATATAGACGGTCATGATGGATGGAGCAATTCTTAGTTTTCCGTATTTCTTTTTTAAAGGAAGAGCATCTTTCCCTTTGATCAGTTCATTGGTGACATTGGGTATTGCGGTATTTGCTATAATTATCGGTGCATAGACCTCGGATATCGTGGCATCTTTTTTCTTTGATACATATTCGACACCAACCGCTTCACCGTCTTTCATAATGATCTTTGTCACTTGCTGAGATGTCAGTACTTCACCATTATTCTTTTCAATGTATTCAGCCATTGCATAAGGAAGATGATGAGACCCGCCCTGGATATAGGACCCGCCCTTACGGTAAAATCCTGTTTGAGCAATAGCATAGAATAGAAATGAAAGTTCATGTGCGTCATCACCATAATAACCAATATTGGCAAGAAGAATGGCTTTTAAACGTTCATCTTTGATCGTGCGATCCAAAAATTTACCGATCGTTGAAAACATGCTGCTTAATACTTTTGGAAATAAGATCGGTGATAGAAGCAGTGAAAAGAAGAATTTTGCACCTTTCAATTCGTTAACCGCCATTGCCTGATCATGTATACTAAAGATCGTTTTAAAATACTTTTTTACACCTTTTGCATCTTTGGGAAACATTTCACTAAGGCGTTTAATATTATCTTCCAGATCATTGCTGAAAGTAAAAGTAAAGTCATATCCCACGAAGTGATAGAATTCGGGCACAGGGACGAATTTTACTTTATCTTTAAGACCGCATTTTCTAAAGAATTCATATTGGTCATGATCTTCATCAATTGCCGCGGTCATATGCAAGCCGGCTTCATAAGTAAAGTCGTTCCGCTTGAATGATGTTGCTGAGCCGCCAACCTGAAAATGCTGCTCTAAAACAAGAACACGTTTTCCTTTACTTGCAAGTTCTGCACCTGCCGAGAGTCCGCCAAGACCGGACCCGATCACAATAATGTCGTATTTTTTTTCCATGCAATAGTATAAAGTATTTTCAATTGAATATGTAGAAAAAATGTATTTAAGAGGATAATTACCAGTTCATTGATACACCGGCAGATATGGAGAGACCACCATATTGCTTGATGTCGCTGGGTATCAGGGCAGGGGGTTCAGGAGAGATCGTTTTTACATAGGGGATCAACTGCTCTACCTCGAATGTCAGAAAGAGATCACGATTCAATGCGATCTTCGCTTCACAACCAATGGATGCGATATAAGCCGCGTGAACATAGTGCTCTTCAAAATCAATATCTTCCAGACCAAACTGTAGAAGTGCCTCTATAGACACATCTGTCCAAAAGCGGGTAGCAATTACATCCAATTGGGGAAGAAAAATTGAATTACCTGACTTTAAGGGATAATCCACATGGAAATGAGTGAGAAGATAATTTGAAGAGACAGAAAGGTCCGCCTGATGGGAAATGGGTAAGATGCGCAGAACATATCCCATGACCGGAGTGCTTGCTTCCGTGATATTGCTTAAATGGCCGACGGAAAGAGTAGCTTGAAGTGTGACCGGCAATGAAAGTGCTTTGTAACCGAGTTGCGCATGGAAAGAATTTGTTTTTCCGTTTGCAAGTTGGACGATCTCTGTTGTGTCGGGTTCATCTGGAAACACGGTATGATTCCAATCTAAGGGAGCAAAATGGTAGTTGATGCCCGTCCAGAACAAAGAATGGGCATTTACCTGCCAAGCGGCCATCGCTTTTATGGATGAATAATTAAATGTTAATAGCGATTCTCTCGGTCCGCTTAGTTTATCATTTGTACTTGAGTTTTCATGTGTTTCGCTAAGGCGATCCATGGTTCTTGCATATTTGAGATAAAAGAATAAACGTTGATCTTGTTTGTTTTTACTTAGCAGTAATTCTATATGAAATGCATCAAGAGAATTATTATATGTGATGCTATCTCCGATCGTAGCCGGGAGCAAGTCGAAAAAATAGGAGTTCATTGCGGAAACATCAGAACGGGGGAAATCGCTGATTAATAGAGTATCTTGAGAACGGGAAAAAGTATAATTCACACCGGGTTGAATCAACCAGTTATGAAGATGTGTTTGTGCCTTTATGTCAAAGCGGTGAGAAATGGGAATTAGTGATGTAAATGTATAATCCGTATTAAGTAGATCAGCTATTCTATAAATATTGCGTGACCAAGAAGCATAAAATGAGTATTTCTTTCCTGCATGGTTGAATTCAATGTGTTGTTCACGCAGAGTATATCGGGATAGTAAGGTGTCATTTCGGGATTTACGAAGTAGTTCCTGGTGCGAAACATCATATGCCAGGTGATCAGTTTGTAACCTTGATGTATCGGGGAGTGTCAGAGGAAAGGAGTTTTTTAGAATATTCATCGTGCTTGCGAGGGCAAATATGCCTAAAAAGAAGAAAATGATCAAGGATTTTAGAATTGTTTTACACATAAGGATAGATAAAAATCAGCCGCCGTATTCGGCGGCTGATTTGAACATGTTAAATGAACATTTATTTCAATAAGGTCATCTTCTGGTAAACCACCTCGTTCCCATACTGGGCACGAACAATGTAAACACCCGAAGCATGATCGGCAGCATTCCAAGTAAGTTCATAAGAACCTGCTTGCATGCTTTGACGATCGATCAGTTTAGCAACCTGACGGCCGGCAATATTGAAAACGGTCATATTGACCATGCCATCCGAAGGTAGATCGAAAGCAATTGTTGTAAGAGGATTAAAGGGGTTTGGATAGTTGCCTTTCATCGCAAATTCAACAGGGATGTTGCTTGTGCCGACTTCCGGTACGATGATATAGGTCGGGAAGAATCCTGCGAGAGAAGAATCGGTGCCTTCAAAGTAGTTCTTCCATACGGCCAATAAGTTATCAGGAACATCATCAAACCAAGCTGAGAGATTCAAAGTATCTTCGTCAACTATGGTATAAACTTCAGGAGTTGCAAGGTCAGCTGCAAACATTCCGATCATAGCTCTAGCTTCACCCAGACCCATTAATAGGGTATCATGATCTTCTTCAGCCATACCAAATTCACCCATGAGCGGACCGGCATAAGCTACTGTTGCAATCACTGTATCTGCAAGATCTGCCAAGCCTGCCATGCCAATCGCAAGACTATCGCCGAAAGCGGCGAACATGATCTTGCCTTCGGGCGTAAAGGCACCAAAGTTTGGATTTGAGGTCTCGAGCGCATAGATCAGATCCAGCGGTTCTTCAATATTTGATAGATTCAATAAATTAGGATCCAGGGAAATATCGATCATAGAATCGACTTGTGTATAGACATAGTCCAAGCCATATTTGACTGCCCTAATAGCATCTTCAACAATGAATGTTGTGATCAGGACACCTTCAGTAACTTGAGGGATGATATATACAGGATATACCATATCGCCTTCGGCAATATCATGTCCAGCCGATGAATTTTTAGGATCTTTGATCAGAACAGTGAAAAGAACGGTTGTATCTTGAAAATCGAATGCATCTATATGATGAAAAAGATGAAATCGTGCAAGATCTACTTCATCGGTATAATCAAGATTATCCCAATCATAGTTTTGAAATAAACTATCGATGCGTCCGCCATCAACCAAAGCACTGATCGTTTTAATTTGGACTTCAATATCTTGTATCATATTCAATAAACCGATATATCCCAGTCCTACATGAGCATCTACATCAGTAGGGTTAAAGTATAGTTCTGCAAGAAAAGTACCTGCCAGTGAAGTAAAATATGAATTCATTTCTTCACGTGATTCACGTGGATCCAGGACCAGGTCAGGTTGAAGTTGGTCGATAATGTCATGCGGTAATCCTGAAGGGAAAATATCACGGAAAGTATATGTGAATGGATCTTGCTGCCAATACATATCGGTGTATGTGCGATATAATCCATAATGGATATTTTCAATGATCCCTACAGGTCTGACTTCAATGCTGTCACTATTTCCATAGATATAATAGGTTTTACCGCCTAAGAGATCATCAGCTTCATTAAAGAACATTCCAATGTCATTTAAATCACTTGAGTCAACATCTACCAGATCAAGTAAGGGCCATAGAGAATAATTATTCAAGGTATCACAAACACTTTGTAAGCTTTGCATCGATAGCATCAGTGTATCTATACCACCTTGGAGCGTACTGTCGCCCTCAACAATATTCTCAATTCCTCTTCCAAGATACTTGATTGCTTCTTCGAGGTAATTAACTGCTGACCATATGGATTGGAAAGTTTCATCGTAGATCACGGCCACTTCGGTGGTATCGTAAACCGGAATTATTATACTATCTGGAGAAATAATTTTAACTTCACCAATGCGAAAAATAAAATCTTCACCTAAAGTAAGTACCGTATCAAAACGCGTACCGAGTGAATCACCGAACATACCTAAATCCCATAGGGCATTGTCGACATTTTCCATTGTCATTTCGTAAGTATCTTCGAGATGTGCTTCTATAGAATCTTTAAGCATCACAAGGGAATCCGCTTTACCTTCTGTCATGAATTCATAGAGATTATCAATAAGATCATATTGATTATCCACATTATCAGTGATAAAGTCAATGGATTCTTCTAAATACCAAAGTGCTTCTACAATTTCAAAAAGTTGATCGAAAATGATCATTTCCTGGAATTGTGCAGCAACGATCAGAGTATCACGGAGAGCGAACATATCAAGTATCATCAATCCGGTCTGACCCTTGCTGTATAATCCCGGGGATTCAAGCCAATTTTCATAAGTTGACCTGTAGAGGTACAGGGCAGCTCCAATTTCTTGTTCACTGAAATCATCTCCGCTAGGTATCGCCATATCCCAATATACCGGAGTCGGAGTAGGGGGGACGATAGCAAATAAACCCGTAAACATGATTAAACCGAGAAGTACGATTAACATTTTTCTCATTTTGAGCCTCCTAATAAAGTTAATATTATATATACTGATTATAAAGTAAATCAAGCGTGCATAAATGACAAGAAAAAAATTCATTGAAGACAGATAGAATTTTAAGGATTATTTAATTATCCAAATGAAGATCTCGGAACCGGTGAGGACTACTAAAAGAACTATTATGGCGGCAATTAACACACCTACAGCTGTAGCGATCATGAACTTTTTTGGTTTGATATCCAGAACAAATGCTGCAAGGGCTCCGGTATAGACTCCCGAACCGGGAAGCGGGATTCCTATAAAGAGGGCTAAACCCCATTCTCCGTACTTTTCTACCTTGGGTTTTATCTTTGTTTGGACTTTATGCAAAGAACGTTCGTATAGAGAATTTAAGAAGGGTACTTTTATTACAATATTAAGGAAAAATCGAAGAGCGAAATAGACGATAGGACCTAATATGATATTGACCACAACGACGAGAAGAAAGGCGGAAAACCAAGGCATTTCAAGCACTAATATCGCAAAAGGTAAACTTGCTCTAAGCTCGAGTGCCGGTATCATGGTCATTAGAACTACCTGCCAAATATCATTAAATGTCATATTTATCCTGTTTGTAAAATTTAAAGAACGATGAAATATACATAAAAATAAAACCGAAAGTAGAATCAAAATAAGTCATTTTACTATGATTTGTTTCCGGATATAATGTTGGAATAGGAACGAATCTGAAATTTACACCATTTACAGCAAGAGTGATCAGGACTTCGGATTCAAAGATAAAACCCTTGATAGAAGAAAACTTCCAAGAAAGATAGCGTTTAGGAATAAGGCGAAATCCGCATTGTGCATCATAGATTCGTTGTTTTATCCTCCATGAGATCAAGACGGCTGACACTGAATTGCTAAATTTTCGGGTCCAGGGCATATTTTTATCACGTTTCCTTCTGCCAAGGATAACGGCTTTGGGGAACTCCTTGTGCTTTTGAATGAAATTTGGTATTAGTTCTATTGGATGCTGCTTGTCTGCATCAAGTGTTATTACAAAATCAATATCTTGCTTGGCAGCATGTTTGAATCCCGTCTGAAGTGCTGCACCTTTTCCTTTATTTACCTTATGATGTATCACATGAACACCGAAAGATTCTGCTATATGTCCGGTAGTATCCGTAGATCCGTCGTTTACCACAAGTATATCCAAGTCAGAAAAAACTTTCAGTTCTTCTAAAACATCGGGTAAAGTTGTAGCGCTGTTATATGCTGATATGAGAATTAGGCCTTTCATTGCCTTGAATATATGACATTTAAAAAATTAATAAAAGAAGTTTAGAGATAGGAAAGAGATTAAATGCTCATTTTAGATTTATATTTTTGGTCAATAATAAAAAAGCCTCTCATTCGAGAGGCCGATTTATAGATGTATGAAACCAGGTTTAAATTTCAGTTCTTACTTTAAGAACCATTCCGGGAGTAATACTGTTATAATCATTGCCTAAAGTTTCCATGTTGTCTCGTAAAAGAACGATCCATGCATATGAATTGCCATAGAGTTTCTTTGAGATGCACCAGAGG
>CAYNBL010000059.1:0-14570 GCA_964395205.1 uncultured bacterium
TCAAGCCCACAGCAAAGACCTCAAAGTAGAATCTAGGCAGGAATTGATTAAAATCGAGACGAGCATTGATATCATAGTCACCACGATAATTGACATCCGCCATAGCAAATAAATTCAATTTATCGAGTAGTTCATTTTGGTAAAAGATCAATCCGACCTTTAATGCGTCGTAATCGTATTGCAGGAAGGGAACGAAAAATAAATTGCTGAACTGATACTCATAGGGTTTGGCTTCAGAGATCTGGCACCCTTGACTGCATTCCTGCATGACGGTCGGCATGGAGTAATCTTTGTATTCTGCATATTCCTGAGTGATACTCTCAATATTCGTCAATTTATTTAAAACGAAACGACCTTCTTTAAATAGAGTGTAAGTAAGCGTGTTATCATTCGGGTCAATGGCCGGGTACATGGCTGCGCCGGTGACATTAGAGAGCAATTCGCTTTTGGGGTTTCCTTCAAGTTCCATACGGTAAAGATTAAAGATCCCCGTGCGATCTGAAGAAAAATAAAGATATTTACCGTCTTGGCTTAAATAGGGTGTGCGGTTATCATGAGCAATATCATATATCAGAGGATCAATTGAATGATTTTCCAAATTAAGGCAGTAAATATCACGGCCGTGGTTGACCGCCATATCAAAATAGATCTTTTTTCCCTCGGGGTCGGATTGCATAATAAAAACCTGTTCACCTTGAGCAAAATTTGTCAAGTTTTCCATTAATGAATCAACAGGATCATATTTGAAAATATTGTGGGTTCCATCATGGACACGAATAACATATAATTGGCTATCTGCATCAGATGTAACAGAATAAATTCGGGCATCGTTGGTCATGCGATCCAGTTTTTTAGTCGTAAAATCGTATGCCATCAGATCAAACCAGGTTGAACCGTAGATATTGGCTTTTTGGCGTTGTGCAAAATAAACGGTATTGCCGTCCGGTGACCACGCAACATTTCCCCGAACCCTATTTTTTGATATTTTTTTCTCTTTACCGTCTTCCATGGTATATAGGAAGTTATAAGAGATATAATCGTAACCTTTACTGGATTGGAATACCATTCTTTTGCCATCGGGTGAGTAAGAAGTTAAAAAGTTTCCCGGTCCTTCCGCAAAGAGTGTTTCACCTTCAACAAGATGGTCGCGAATAACAGCCGTATGATTTAAATAATCGGCTTGAATATGTTCACTAAAGTCATTGTAAAGTTCTTTTCCACTTGTCCCGGTCGCATCTTCTATGATACGGTTAAATCCCAGGCGGAACTTATTTCGAGCGGCTTCGGCAATATCGGCATGGACAGAGCTTCCGTATTGCTTGGCAAGGAAACTTGCAAAGGCATAGCCGGTATTGTAAACGACTTCATTTCCAATTCCGGAATGTCCAAAGTGACTGACATCACCCCATGACATGATACGATTATTCAGGGCGGCATCGCGTAAGATCATATCGCGATGTGAGTCCCAGGAATCATGTCCGGCATTTTCATATTGATATTGTGCGACACCTTCGGCCCACCACATGGGAACAACCGAGTTCGCTATAGGCAGAGAACCGATCCCCTTGGGATATTCTAAAATGATGTTCTCTTTCATGGGGATCTCACGATCTATCCACTGAACATAGAACATGGGAATATTGATCGGATATTTCATGGATGCGCCCAGAGAAATAATGTGGGAGAATTCATGAGTAAAGACATTCCACATCCATTGGTGGTTGCCACGAAGATCAAATTCAAGAGGAGAGGCCCATATCATGATCTTATTATCAAAGTAATATGCTCCGCCGTTGGCGTAATCATCGGTATCTTGTATTATGATCCTTGTCTTTTCTTTGGGTTCCCATTGATACAGACCGGTCACATAAGGATAGACCGACTCCGCAACTTTCATGGCCATATTGACCGACCATTCGGTTCCTTCGTGGAAAGTAAAGACAAAGTGTTCGGTTTCTATGCTTTTCCAATTCAGTTCGGGATGATGCGGACTATTTTGAGCTGAAAGAGGGATCAGGAAAATGATCAATAGGAGTAAAGATAATAGATGTCGTTTAAATGTATGCATTATTTTAATATAGCCGGTTTTACAAAATAGGTTTCGGTTTTTGTGCCATCCGTGATATCAATCTTGGCAATATAAACACCGGATTCATAGTCGCTTACATCCCATGTTATTTCATTCCATTGCTGGTCGATAGCATTACGGGTCAGAGTCTCAACATAGGCTCCACTCAATTGATAAATATTGATCGTAGCAGATTGAGCACCCGTCGCAAAATAACGGAATTTCGTTCTTTCACTTTCAATAGGGTTGGGGTAATTGTAGATCAAACCATTTCTAATCAGTTTATCGGATACAACGGGTGTACTTGTTTGAGTAGCGAATTGCGCATTGCTATGAGCAGCATCTTTTCCTTGATAACCCCAGTAAACGGAGTCTGAAGGGATAGCATAGATACTTCCGTCACATACCATCCATGCCGTGTCCTGTTGAACTTGTTCGAGAAATAATGAGCTTGCATTGACCGGTGCGGGAAGGGAATACTCAAGATCAGCATTGACCGAATAGACATCGATCTTACCGGCTGGGTCATAAGCCACGATCTGAGGGTCACCATCCAGATAATACACTCGAAGTTTTTGATAATTTTCAAAAATTGGGAAATTATTCAAGAGACTTCCGGAGTGAGTAAATGCCGAAAGGGTTGTTTGATCATTGAATTCTGTTAAAGCAAGGATCTCAAAAACACCATCATTATTCATGTGCAGGGGGATTATTTCATTAAATTGGTGTTCATCTGCAAAAGTGTGTATAGGTACATTTGCCGGTATACCGGAAAGGTGTGCATAATCAAACCCATGATCAGCTGCGTAGATCAAGGTATCGTTCATGACTGCAGCAGTGGAAGATGCTATGTGTCCAAACTCGTTATTCATAACAAAAGGGATAACCTTAACGTCGCTACTTGAAGATGTTTCAAAAGTCCAACTTGGTATATGCAAAGAAAATACAGGCTGCATCGTTGATGATGCTTCGGGTGGGAGGTAAATCGTTTCATCAAAAAGTGAAATATTTTCAAGATCTAAACAGTGATCTAAATGAGAGTGTTGATTATATCTAAACACAACCGGATCACCGGATACAATACCATTGCAACTGAGAAAAGTAATATCCGACGACGACGTTCCATTGGTAATTTGCAGTAGATTATGTCCGTAGCTGTAAAAAACGGTTTTGCCTTTTACATAGGCTGAATCCTGAGAGTATATCGGGTAAAGTTCGTAGCTGTTTGGATCACTTTGGTAAAAGAGATAAACACTACTATCATAATATGCTATATAACTGTCATGCTCACGAATAACATGTGATACGGCAGTTTGAGAAAGTTCATCAATAATAAAGTTGCTGAAATTATATTTTGCCGGTGGATACATGCGAAGTCGGATCACAACAGAGTCTTGATAAAAATCAAAATTCCGGATATTAATCCCGGTGGGTAGATTTTCATTAGAACGCGTGTTGGGGTGAGTGCTGTCGTCGAATTGCATTCTATAGGACGCCGGATTGTTTTCTTCATAGCCTTGGTTATTTTCAAACCACATATCCCATTTCCAGCCGTTATTGACCGAAGGATCATAGGTGCCGTACCATTTTCCGATATCATCACCGCCGTCGGCTTCGATCAGATTTAAAAAAGGAGCACTTTCCGAGTTGGGATTTTCACCAAAGAAATCCGGTTCTGTAATATGCCATATTAAAAGCCCGGATGTCGGAAGTCCGATATCCAGATCCGAGATATCCGTTAATACACCGTTTTCCATGGTGTAATCAATAAGATCAAGTGAATCCATCACGCGCAGAACACCAAGATAATCTTCAATATCATCCCGAGACCAAAGAAGTGAATCAGCCCAAATCCCCGTATTCTTACGGAATTCGATCAGAAAGTATTCATTTGAAGAGATGGGAAGCTTATAAACTTCATCCCGGAGAAGCGTGAGTTCTTGAGAGCTCGTTATTTCAATTGGTTCAACTGCGCCGAGCAAGTATCGTTCAAAAGCGGAAGGTTTGATAGGACACAAACCGCTTCCGGTATTGGAGCCTTGGTCCATTAAACCATAGGTACCTGCTCCGGAACGACCAAATTCGGTATCGTATAAAGTCGGTAAACCCAATAACATTCCAGTTAGAAGAACCTCAGTACCATTCAGGGCAATATTGACACCCAACTGGTTTTGAGATTCGGGAAGAACAATGCCCTGGGTACAATTAACGGTCATAAGATCCGTATATTTATCAAGCGGTAGGTATTCTGAGAGATAGGTTCCGTCAAAATAGAAGGAAGGAATATCAAAAGGAGAATTATCAAGGTCGATCTTGAAATCCTGACCGGCTCCCGCATGATAAATGATCAGACCGTCATTTGAATTTTTATAGTCGCCTGAATTCACTGCCATTATGATTGATTCATAGACCAGTAATGCAAGTCGATAGTCCAAGCTGTCCGGATCAGAATAATAACGCATAGGCTCACTTAAAACATAGGAGCCTTCGCCAAGAGGGAGCATATTGCTGTTATCAGTATTGATATTGATCAAGCCGGACGAAGCATGATCCCAATAATTATTGAGAAAAATTAAATGTGATTTAAAGTAATTGCGATCATGGGGCAATGCATCCAGTGCATAAGCCGAATCATGTCCGACCCATTCATTTTGCATGAATTTACCGTCTCCGGTTGTCAGAGAGGTATTATCTTGCTGGAATTCTACTCTGATAGCAAGATAATCTCGCGTTCCCGGAGAAATTCTCTCTGATAATATATCAGCTTCCATAGGGAGGAAGCTGATGATTATCCAGACGAAAAGAGCAAATTTATTCATAATGCTTTCCGTGTGGTGATGTTAAAATTCGTATCGTAAACTATAGCGCATTGTGTTGGCTAAAGGATGTCCTTCTGCTCCGCCTGTATAGGCAAAATCAAAACCAAGACCTTTGTAGATGAACCCGAATCCCACGGTGGGGCTCATGACATCACCTTCCCGATCATATATAAAGCCCGCTCTAAGGGCGAACATTTTATTGTAAATATATTCAATACCTGTATTCAGGATTATCTCACGTAATTCATTGCTGAATTTACCTGTTGCTTGTGACCCGACTTCAGCAACATCATCGGCAAATTGTCCGGCATTATTACCAAACTCACCCCAACCACTTGGCTGATCATCAGGATCGTTTTCATTGTATTGACCCGGACCGGTTACAATAGCATCTGCATCAACGTTTATCCAGTGGGCTTCACCAGCGTCTTCAGCAGGTGTCACATAATCGATATATTCACCATAGACATTATACCAGCCTTGTTCTTCGCCTTCTTCATTGTAACCGCCAATGAGTCCGTCACCACTGTAATCGATATCACCGGCGTATTTCCAGTCATCCGTAAAAGAGGTAAAGATACCGACAAACCAGTTATCCGTATAACTTTCTTCACCTATGGCCGTTTCGGAAGGTTTGCCCAATTCAATAATATAGTTGTCATTGACATCCATCGCAGGATGAGAGCTGGCAAGAATACGATTAATATCAAGGACAAAGGAAAGATCATTGTGTTCTTGTTTGAGAATGTTAATATTGAACCCCATTTTCAGGTTCGTAGGTTGAGGATCAGCCTGAGCTTTATCAACAAAGGCAATTTTAGGTCCGACATTTGAGATTGCAAAACCAAGATCTAAATGATCATTAAGCAGATTACGGATCTGATAACCGAAATCAAAACCAAGATGGAATGAATCTCCATTACCTTGTTCCGCACCCGTACCGACGGGGCTTAACATTTGATATGCAAATTTCAGATTAACACCAATGGCTGAATTTTCGGTAACCTTTGTAGCATAAGATGCACTGATAGCAGTCATATAACTGGTGAAATTTCCCAGCACGTTACCGTATTCATTTGTCCATACTTGTTCCCCGAGATTCAAATAGATGGCATGTCCTCCAAAAGTACCCACATTCGGCACATGATATCCACCGGCCAAAAATGTGTAATACATATCAGGGACCAAATTGGGTAACCATTTGGAATACATAGCTCCGATCTCATTTTTCTTCATGTAAGCCAAACCGGCAGGGTTATAATATGAGGCGTATGCATCATTTGCTATGGCAACCTGCGCTTCTCCCATGGCTTCGGCACGTGCACCGGGCGCAATCAAAAGCCAAACGGCGCCGGTATTGGTAATGGCAAATGCCGAGGACACGGTCAACATGATTCCCAGTACGATCAAAAATACTTTTCGTTTCATAAAACATCTCTCCTAATAAAAAATGAGCGACCTTATAACGCTCATAAATGCATATCGTTATAAGATGCGATACCTCAAGTTAGACTTCTTTTTCTGTCAAGCACCTTTAACGAACGGATATGTGTATGTGTACCTCTTTTATTATTACTCTTAAATATTGGCATTTATTCCATAAATGTCAATTAAAAAATAGCTATTTATGGCGCTTATTCGTTTTGCTCAAGATCTTGAATTCTGCGGTTAAATTCTTCAACGGATTCAAAATCATGGTAGACTGATGCAAAACGAATATAGGCAACCTTATCAATATTTTTTAATGCGTCTATTACAACTTCACCAATTTGCTTGGATTGGATCTCAATCAAGCCTTCGCTAAGTATCTTATTTTCAACACTTTTAACGATAGTATGAATGCTATCCATGGAGACGGGACGCTTAACGCAGGCAAGTGTAATACTTCGGATCAATTTTTCACGGTTAAATTCTTCTCTTGTCCCGTTTGATTTAATGACCAAAGCAGTGGTAAGACTCACATATTCATAAGTCGTAAAACGGTATTTGCATTTTTCACATTCACGACGTCGCCTTATCCCGTTCTCTTTGCTCAGAGGCCGGGAGTCAATCACCTTGTTTTCTTCGTATCCGCAATTTGGACATCTCATAGCGTGAAATCCTCATATAGGGGATGTATTGCGATCAAGCTTTTAACATCAATCTTGGCCTGTTCCAATACAGTTTCATTTTCAGGATCAGAGATCACATGATCAATGATCACAGCGATCTGGCGCATATCCTCTTCGTTAAATCCACGGGAGGTCAGTGCCGGTGTTCCCAGGCGCATACCGCTGGTGACAAAGGGAGAGCGGTCGTCGAAAGGAACCATATTCTTGTTAGAGGTTATACCAATCGATTCCAAAACTGTTTCCGCTTTTTTTCCACTGATATTTTTATTGTGGAGATCTATCAGGACAAGATGGTTGTCGGTTCCGCCTGAAACCAGATCGAATCCATAACTCATCAGGGTTTCGGCAAGCGCTTTGGCGTTATTAATAACTTTCTGACAATAAATTTTGAACTCGGGTTTTAGCGCTTCACCAAAAGCGACAGCCTTTGCAGCGATAATATGCATAAGTGGACCGCCCTGGATACCCGGCATCACGGTTGAATCGTAAAGTTCAGACATCATTTTAACGCGTCCCGATTTGGGTGCAACGATACCGAATGGGTTTTCAACATCTTTTCCCATCAGGATCATGCCGCCGCGAGGTCCGCGCAATGTTTTATGTGTCGTGGTCGTAACCACATCGCAATAAGGAATAG
Organism: uncultured bacterium; assembly: GCA_964395205.1. Classification (GTDB taxonomy): domain Bacteria; phylum Fidelibacterota; class Fidelibacteria; order Fidelibacterales; family Fidelibacteraceae; genus M50B103. The sequence continues at coordinate 7,636 of CAYNBL010000059.1, forward strand.
GGGATGGGTGTAAGCCGCAGGCAACCAATCCTGCAGGATGGGCAATATCGGCCATCAAAAAAGCACCCACTTCATCGGCGATTTTTCTGAAAGCGGCAAAATCATAGTGACGGGAATAAGCACTGGCGCCTGCAATGATCAATTTTGGCTTATGGTCACGAGCTTTTTGTGCCAGATCATCATAATCAATAAGTCCCGTTTCTCTTTTTACACCGTAAGAAACGATATTGTAAAGTTTCCCCGAAAAATTGACAGGAGATCCATGTGTAAGGTGGCCACCGTGTGCGAGATTCATGCCAAGGATCGTATCGCCCGGTTTCAATAATGTAAAGTAAACGGCCATATTTGCCTGAGAACCCGAATGCGGTTGAACATTGGCATATTCACAGTTAAAGAGCTTTTTTGCGCGATCACGTGCGAGATTTTCAGCTTCATCAACACATTCACAGCCGCCATAATAACGTTTTCCCGGGTATCCTTCGGCATATTTATTGGTCATAATATTCCCGGATGCTTCCAGTACCGCTTTTGAAACAAAATTCTCGGACGCTATCATTTCAAGTGACGTGCGTTGACGTTCTAATTCATTTTTTACTGTATTGAATATTTCGGGGTCATTCATTTTCATGTTCTCGTACATGCTAGCACCACTATTTTTCGGTTAATGAATGGATCTTATCTACGCGCATTTGATGGCGCCCGCCCTCAAAGTCAGTGGAGAACCAAGTTTTTATGATGGCATCCATGTCTTCCAGACCGGTCATACGTGCACCCATTGCAAGAATATTTGCATTATTGTGTTTGCGGGCCATTTCGGCATGCAAAGGAGTTGTGCATAGTGCGGCACGGATATGACTAACTTTATTTGCAGCTATACTAATGCCGATACCTGTACCACAGATAACGATTCCCGAACTGCCGGGATCGTTGGCTACCGCTTTTCCCACTGCGACTCCAAAGTCGGGATAATCAACCGGCTCAGGGAAAAAAGTACCTTTATCTATAATAGAATATCCCATATTACCGATAAGATCAATAATATGGGATTTTGCTTCGAATCCGGCATGGTCGGAACCAATATAAACTATTCTACTGTTACTGCTCTCGTGATCCACGAATAACTTTCTCCTAAAGGTTTATAAGTATTCGCGTTAACTTTATTTACATCCCCGATCAGGAATCTGTCTTTAGCTTTTGCGATCGTGAAATCATTGTCATATAAATATTTGACCCGGAATTGTGCATTGAAATTACCAAGTTCTTTGGATTTTTTATAATCTTCATAGGCCATATGATAAACGATTTTATCATTGTAGTCAATCTTACCTTTTTCCAAAGTGGTTATTTCGGCAAGGTTTTCAAGAATTTTCCCGCGAGTAAAATAAACGTCTTTATTATCCGGTGTCAATTTGATGGCATCAGTGATAATATTATATGCTTTTTCATAGTTCCCGAATTCATTATTCCTTAATGCAACGTCGATCTGCATATTAATGTCACGGGGATTAGTTCGGGCATAATTTTCTAGTGTCTTTAAGCCTTCAGCCGGTTGACCGTTATAGTCATAACATTCTGCAAGTTTCTTAATAAGGGTAATATTTTGCGGATTATATTGCATTGTTTGGCGTGTTACATCGATTGCTGTTTTGTAATCGTTATCATTAAAGAGAGCATTGATGTATTTCAAAGCTTTGGATGCATCGGCTGTATTGTTTTCCCATGCTTTTTGGTAGAATTCTTTAGGATCACGGCCCATTTTTCCAAGAACGGAGATAATAGCATTGATAGCGTCATTGTTATCAGGTTCGATATCAATGATATATTCCCAAGTATCAAGTTCTTCATTATAGAGGCCAAGCATATCTAAAGCGTTAGCTTGCTTTGAAAGATATTCTACATCATCCAAATATAGAGCGTTGTATTGCTGGTAAATCGTAATGGCACCTTCATAATCGCCGGCACGTTCTTTATAATATGCCGATAATTGAAGTAAATGTTGATTTGTTGCGTCATAGCTTAAGCCTTCATCAATATAAAATGCAGCTGAATCCGGTTTCCCGAGTTTCATATAGCATGTTGCCATATCTTTGAATAAAGGATCTATAAAATTTTCAGCGCAACCGGCAGCGATGATCTCATGATAATTGCGCAAGGCGTCAGACCATGCTTGCTGAAGCATATATTGATTACCGTTACTGAGTCTGAATTTACATTTATTCAAGACCTCTTCTTTTTTCTGCTCTTTCATGGCATTGATCTCATCTGTGTTCGCCTGTGATTGCGGGGGAACACAATTATAAACGCCCAAAACCAAAAACACCACCAAGATTGGCAATAACAGCCATTTTCTTGTTCTCGTCATTTTTTCTCCTATCCTATCTATATTTACCTCTCGTCTTGAACCAATTTTCAGCTATCGTGATACTTAAATTAAAACTATACACGAATTCGTCAATATTGATCGCCGGTATACCGCTTTGCTCATAGATGGTACCTGTATTGTATTCGACCATAAAAGCAGCGTCTACACGATTCTGATATTTGGTAAAGGGAACACCCAGACCCAGGGTCAAGCCGTAGGTTTTAACCGGAGTTCCTTGTGAATTTGCCATATACTGTTCTTCGAAAAAGACACCACCACGATATGTAAGTGACTGATAATAAGGCAAATATTCACTTAACTGTCCTTGTTTCTCAAAACCTAATCCGTAATGATTAAAAGGTAGGATCTGAGAACCTTCATAAAACGGATTAAACGAATAATCGGATGCAAGATCATCAAATTGATACTGCATCCAATCCAGTGTAAAAATATAACGAGGGATAGGCATATATGCAAGACCTAGAGAGAAGCGATTGGGAAATACAGTTGTATTGCTGTATTCAACGGTATCAATATAAGAGTAGAAGTATGATGAATTTGTCATATAATTTGTGATCTGACGGCGTGATGAATTACTAACATAGGAGTATGAAGCCCCCAATGTAAGGTTTTTCAAAGGTTTAACGCTAATACCACCCGTAAATTTCCAACCTGTAAATCCTTCGTCCGTTTCAATTATCACATCGGAATAGGAATTTGATGTAAAATCCATCTCTTTTACAATATTATAACCGCCGATCATAAAATCCGCACTTGCACCTATGGCAAGTTCCCCATGCTTAAAGAAAGAATAACCGGCACCCAAGGTGGCGGCATATATGTTACCGACAGATGTTGCCGTTTCGTTATACTGATTAACTTCATCAACAATTTGATATGAGGCATGTGAAGATGTCAGTGGAGCCAATCCAAGTGTAAACCCGCCTTTTCGAGATAGGGGGAATTTTATCATTCCATATGAAAATCCGGTGTAATTATCGGTATTTCCGGTACCTGCAATGGCATTGTGGTTAGAATTAACCGCCATCTCGATCCCGGCTTTTTGAATATAAGCGAGATTGGCAGGGTTTTGCAAATTCACTGTGAGAGTATCAGAGTAAGCAACTGAGCTTTTGGCTCTTCCCATGGCAGAAACTGAATAGTTCATTCCGACCTTCCCAAGACCATAAAGTTCAAACACACCGGCAAAACCAAATGAGAAGGATAATAATAAAGTAATAAGAAGTAGTGTTTTTTTATTCATCTTTAACCTTTGTATACACAACATCCAGTTCAGTTCCGGCCGGATCTATCGTTATAAAATTAAAATTATTATATTCATTGTTCAGATAGAAAAATAATCCCTCATGATCCATTTCTTTTGGATTTGAGACCATATATTGTAAAAGCTGAGAGATATCAATGCTTATAGTATCATCAATTTCAGTGAATTTAGGTGAATAGGCAGTATAGGTGTAAGCAATACTGTCTTGGTCCCAATAATCCGTTTTGAATAATCGAGTCGTTAACTGAAGAGTATCACCGATTGCGATCATTTTATCTAGAGGTTTTAGTATCAATCTAAGTTCTGCTTTGTTTAAAAGGTCGGTAGGACCCAGTAAAGTATCTTGTCGCAGATCGTCAAGTTCAATATATGATCTAAAGATATTTCCCTGAGAAATGTAGAAAAGCGAATCATCTACCACTGCATTACTCTCGGTATATTGTATATCGCCGCCGCCGATGACATAAAAAGTGCTGTCTTTTATATAGACATCATTGGTATCACGAATAGTACATTCTAAATTTAAGCGTGGACGAAGATCCAATCCACTGGTTGAATATTCAATTGTATGAAATGCGATCAAACCTTCGGCATCATTGGTCTTTGTAACTGTAAATCCATTATTTGCATAGGTTGAATCCGGATAGTCATACCAGTCATTCACTGTTTCAATATCTATAGGAACGAATATTGAATCAAGATCAGTGGCAACATTGAATGTGCTGTGATATGAGGTGTGTCCCTCAATTAAGTCGAAAGCATCTTCAGCTAAGGTGTTGTTTGCCCAATAATATGCCGTATCGGTTTCAATCATGGATATATCTAGCGATATATTGTCTTCATTTCCCCAATAATCGGCAATATGAAGCACAACATTTGCATCATTTATAGTTGCATATACCGAATCAGATAGGCCGGTCAAAGAAGCGAAATTAGTAAATTTGACCAGAAATTTTGAACTAAGATCATCATAATTACCAACTTTGCTTTGATAAAGACCATTACCCGAAGCATCGGCATTGAGATTTTTGATCCCGGTTATAATAGATTGATCGTAGGACAAAGTGTCGACCGTTAAAGTCTTGTTCCCGTAGGGAGCTTGAAAAATGTACTCACTGCAGGATGTTAGTAGTACTGTAAGAATAACTAAGCAAAAAAAAGCCAAAGTAGTTTTACTTTGACGTGAAGTTGCGGTTGTAGTAGTTTGTTTACAGACTGTCGAGGAATTCATATAGTTCTTTTGCAATTGGACCCCAAAATTCTATGTTATTGTTAGAGGTGTTTATGTCGAATATTTTATTATGTTCCTTCTTTGAAGATAAAACTTCAGCAATATTCTTTTTCTTGAGAAGCGTACTTAATTTGTCGTCTTTTTTAGAATTCAAGCGGATTACAGCATCTGAACAGGAAAGAGATTTCTGTAAAAGGGAAGCAGGATCAACGATGTCCTTGCAATTTTCAATGTTAAATTTTTTCAGAGAATCTTCAGGAAAAGAATAAAAAGATTCATCAGTACTGAGCACTGAAACGACCTTGGTATTGGCAAACCATTCATTGTCTTTCAATACAGTTTTTAACAAAATGGGAATTAATGCCGAATGCCAGTTATAGCAAAGAATAACATCAGGCTGCCAATAAAGGCGTTCCAAGGTGTTTAAAGCGGCAAAGGTATACATGAGATAGGTATTAAAAACGTTACTATTCTTAGGTTGCTGATAATTACTGGTGACCTGCTTAGTGATTTCTTTATAAAATTCAGGAAAAATATTAAAGTAAACCTGAACTCTGGAATCGGGTATAAAAGCGGACTTTACAGAGGATATTGTTTCCTCTTTGTCAATATTTACAGATATCTCTTTTAATCGTATAACTTCACGAAGAATATATTTTCTTTCAGAGATATATCCGTAACGTGGGAGGAATACTCTAACGTCGATTTTGCTTTCATTGAAAACTTTGGACGTATTGGAAATAAAATCACCTTCCGTTGAAGGCGGAGTAAAGGGTGATACTCGTTTTGAGATATTGTATATTTTCAGGCTCATTTACATTTACTTGGTTTTTATGCATATAACTCTATAAATTACAAAAATAATGCAGTTGTGTCAATCTTTTAACCAATTATATAAAACAGAATAAAACATTTGATTATAGCTTCATTATAACAATAAAATTTCGAAATCTTGGAACAAATATTGATGAGTCGTATATAAACATTAATGTTTATGTTCAAAAAGAGTATTCTTGCAAATATGGACAAAATATTTAAACTTTCATTATTATATACAGGTGAGGAATGCTCTCTAAACTAAAAGATCAAAGTAATGCAAACCGATATCTACGCGGTTTGTATATACTGTTAGCAGCTGTTATTACCATATTCTTTTTAAAAGAATTGAGTAATATTTTTATTCCTTTGTTCTTGGCCATTTTCTTTGCTCTTCTTTTTGGGCCTCTTGTAAGTTTTCTTTCAAGAAAAAAAGTCCCGAATTTTGTAATTATGCTCTTATTGCTGATCATTGTTTCTGTTGTTCTGTTCTTATTAGGTACAGTTGTTTATGCAAGCGTGAGTTCGTTTGCGAACGAATTTCCAAAATATCAAGATAAGTTGATCATCACATTCAATGACCTGATGACTCACCTTAAAATACCTATTGAAGATGCTCAATACTTCCTTAAAGATAGAGCGAACTTATTCCAGTTGGCGGATAAAATGTCCTTACAAGGTGTGGTCACTTCAACAATGGGAAGTTTTCTTGATTTTATTGTAGCTCTGATCCTTATGATCTTGCTTATGATGTTCATGGTTGCTGAAAGAAAAAATTTAAGCGAGCGCTTGGAAGCAGTGTTGCTTAAATACAGAAGCAATATAAAGCCGGGTATTGTCATAGAGATACAGAAAAAGATCCAGACTTATATTTCCAGAAAAACTGTTATAAGTTTGGGAACGGCTATTTCGGCAATGATCATCGCTTCATTCTTTAAGATGGATTTTATTATCATCATCGGTTTGATCACATTTATACTGAATTTTGTCCCAAGCATTGGATCAATTATTGCAACGATCTTTCCTTTAACCATCTATCTTCTGCAATATGGTTTCGGTGGGAATTTTGTTTTTGTTACCATTTTGCTTATCACAAGTCAATTCCTTTTTGGAAATGTTCTTGATCCGCGTTATTTAGGACAAGGCTTAAAGCTTTCGCCTTTATTTATAATTGTATCATTGTTTTTTTGGAATTGGTTATGGGGACCGATCGGTATGATCCTGTGTGTTCCCCTGCAATC
>CAYNBL010000060.1:0-14502 GCA_964395205.1 uncultured bacterium
AAATGAGTCAGCAGGTTTCCGATACGGCACTTGATGGTGCCCGCGGAAACTCCGGATCTATTCTAGCACAATTTTTCTATGGGCTGGCGACGGAGCTAGCTAAGAAAAAACATGTCACCGCAAAGGAGTTTGCGAAAGCTGCGGTTGCGGCAACCAATCATTCCTATCAGGCAATGGCCGACCCCAAAGAAGGAACTATTCTCAGTGTGATCCGCGTATGGGGAGAAACTTGGGAAGAACAAGCCAAAAGCTATGATGATTTTGTTCATATTTTACGCTATGCTTTAAAAGAGTGTAAGATAGAATTGGCAAAATCTCCTGCAAAATTAAAGCTTGAAGGCAAAATGAAGTATGTCGATTCCGGCGGTCTTGGTTTTGTGAATATGCTTGAAGGTATCGAGGAATTTATTGAAAGTCCCAATATTAAGCAGTTATTAGAAGGTATTAAAGAACGACTGGTGCCCCTGACCGGCTCACATAACATTGCTTTTAATCCAAATGTTAAATATCGCTTTTGTACAGAATGTCTTGTGGATAGCAAATACTTTGACCGTAATCATATTCGTGATCTTTTACTCCCACTGGGTGATTCGCTAATTCTTGCCGGCAGTACAATGCGTTTAAAACTTCATATTCACACAAATGCCCCGGAAACGGTTTTTACTATTCTAAGTCAGTTTGGCAATGTACGTCGTAAAAAAGCGGATGATATGAAACGACAGGTGCATCACCGCAATCAAAAATTACAAGAGATCGCTCTTGTCGTAGATTCAGCTTCTGATATCTCTGATGATATTGCCGAAAAATATAATATCAATGTTGTCCCTTTGCGAATATCCTTCGACAAAGAAGAATTCATTGACGGCGTAACCATTGACAATGCCACTTTTTATAAACGCATGGAACAAGGCAATGTTATTCCAAAAACATCTCAGCCCGTTCCACGTGATATCGAGAATCTTTTCCGTTTTCTTTTATCTCACTACAAACACGTTATTTCCCTTCATGTCAGCGATAAGGTAAGCGGAACTTATCAAAGCGCCATTCAGGCGGCATCGCGGGTTAACCCTAAAAACACCACTGTTTTCAATACTGAATCCGGAAGTATTGGTGAACAGATCATGGCTATCAAGGCCGCTGAAATGATCGCCCAGGGGAATAGTGTCCATGAGATCGTAAATTTTCTGACCGCCCTGCACGGAGAATCTAAAATGATCATTATGCTGGAAACGGTAAAATATGCCGTAAAAGGCGGCAGATTAAAACCTTATCTTGGCGGACTACTTAAGATCCTTGGCCTTGTCCCGCTCGTTACTATTACACCTGGCGGCAGAACGGATAAAGAAGGTATTGTTCCTCGTGGAAAACGCGGCTGGAAACCCGCTATCAATAAATTTAAAAACTTTTTCGGTGATAAGGTCCCGGATGAGATCGGGATCATTCACGCTAATTGTAAAGAGAAAGCAAAGAAATTTGAAGAGTTACTGCGCTCTCATTTTCCGAAAGCCAAATACTACTATGGGGAATTTGGCCCTGTGATCGGTACTTACGCCGGACCGGGGGCAATGGTATTTGTCGGCTTTTCAAACGCTAAGATCCCACCTCCTCCGCCTAAAACGGAGAGTACGTTGGATAAGATCATTGAGCGTTTGGCACTGCCATCGGGAATAAGCAATCTGCCGGTACTCAAAAAATAACACACAGGAGTTAACATGAATCTCACAAATGTAATTGTTGTGATTCTGGCATATCTGATCGGGTCTTTCCCGGCAGCATGGATCTTGGGGAAGATCTTTGCGGGAAAGGACTACGATATCCGGAAACATGGCAGCGGAAATGTTGGTGCAACCAATGTGATCCGAAACCTTGGCTGGAAAGCAGGTATTAGCACTTTTCTATTAGATGCCTTCAAGGGTTTTGCCGTCGCCTTTTGGTTACCTGCATTAATGACAGAAGGTATAGAATTTGAAACCGCACGCGTCGTACTCGCGGCTGTCGCATTAATCGGTCACACATTCCCGATCTATATCAATTTTCGCGGGGGTAAAGCTGTGGCTACTACAGCCGGCGTGATCTTTGCGTTCAGGCGGCCTGAAGTTGGCTTGATCTGTATAGCCGTCTTTGCCATCGCTGTTCTTATTTCAAGGCAATCCGGAGTTGGCTCAATTTCGGCTTCATTGGCCTTTCCTATAACTACATTGATCATGAGATTTGCTTTTGATGTTGTTATATCACCTCAAATGCTGTGGTTCAGCATAGCTCTTCCCTTTTATATTGTTTTTACTCATCGTGAAAATCTTGCAAAGATCTTTCGGGGAGAAAATAAAAAGGACTTCTAATGCTTCATGTTGTTGCGGGTATCATTGAAATGGATGGCTATATTCTTTTATGTCAACGCCATCGAGACTCCCGACGATTTCCTCTGAAATGGGAATTTCCCGGTGGAAAAGTTGAATCTGGAGAAGATATCTTTGACGCCATCAAACGAGAGCTGACTGAAGAGTTGGGGATCCTTGTTGGGGATCTTGAAAAAGTAGATGCATATTCTTTTAGCTATCCCGGTGAAGATAATTTTTATTTGCATTTTTTTAAAATACTGTCTTTTCAAAATACTATCCAAAACAAGCAATTTGAGACCATGTCGTGGGTCTGGCCTGATGAAATCATTGACTATGATATGCTGGAGGGTGATGTGTCGTTTATAAAAAGAGAGTATGAAGAGAAGAAGTTAAGATGTTAAAATGTTAAAATGTTAAAATGTTAAGAAGGTAAGAAGGTAAGAAGGCAAGGGGTGCGAAAGCACGACTGGTGACAAATTACGCTTTACAGCCTAATTGATGGGTTTTATTTTTCCCTTAAAGAAACTAATCAAACGAACACCGATACTGCTGCGCGGGTGATCGGGTGAAAATTCTATGCGACGAATAATGCCGTGTTGCCCTTCAAGTGTCTGCATTTTTTCACTTATCTCACTTGCAGTGTTTCCACCGCTTTCTATCACCGACATTAATAGATTCATGCTTTCATAGCCATAGATATGAATTCGATTAGGTTGTTTGCCGGTTTTTTGTGAAAAATATTTTGAAAAACGACGCAGTTCAATATCTTTTGAATCCCAATAATAGTCACTGGCAATGATCATGCTATCGATATTTGATTTATATCGATTCAAGAGATTTGTTTGATACCAGTTCCCGTCTCCAAGCAAATAAGCAGGGAAACGATTCTTTGCCCATTGGGGAGCTATATATTGAATATGGTTTTGAGGAACAGGAAAATAAACAGCTTCAATTCCATAATTTTCATAAGGAAAAATATAGGGGAAAAGTGCTGTGTCCGTTTCTGAAAGTAACCATAATGCGTCAATGGAATCCATTACGGTCAAGGCAGTTTTAAGAGAATCTACGAGATAAAAATTGACATAGGGCTCCAATGCTACCGTATCAACAACAAGCTTAGAAAAGAAATAATCACCCAAAAAAGCCGGAGGGATTTGAATGCTGTCCATTTCTTGAAGAAGATATGATATTTCCATTTTCCATGGATCGTTATCTTGTTCATCCAGAAGGATACAAATACTATCTGTAATGATAGTATTGTATTTTTCTTCTAAGGTAATATTGGAGGACAACCAATTTTTGGCATGGCTTTTTAAGCGCGAAAACAGGGTGTCTGTCGGTACGCGGAAGCTATCAAACCAATTACCAAAAAGAAGTACTTCATAAATAGTATCATCATCCGGCCAAAGTTCTTCTAGAATAAAGGTTGTATCGGGAGGTGGCAATGTGTCTTCGATCACTACGGCATAAAGTGAATCTATGAGTAAACTATCATAAGTGAGAGAATCAATATAAAGACTATCAAGTACAGCTATTTCCAGACTGTCAATTTCAAGACTCAGGGTATCCATTTCAAAATATCCGTTAGCGCGGGCTTCGTAATAGCCATCAAGATAATTAAAATATGGCGGCAGATATTCTGCACCATCCTTAAGCTCGGATAACTTGTTGTTGATGTTGGCAGGCGTACCGTTGTACCAAACATTATAAACGACCTCACCACCATTTTTTTCAACGCTCTTCATAAACGCATTTGAAATATCAATACCATATTCTGTGCTTGGCGCAACAATTGCAAAGCGATTGTATCCAAGTATGTCTGTAGCATAATCAGCTAGGGTCATCGCGCGTTGCTGTTGTTCGGGATTTAACTGAAAAATTGATGATCCCATCTCAATAAGGTTATCTGCCGTTGCTGTCGGTGCGATCAAAGGCACACCGGCATATTCGCAAAGCGGAGCCATGGAAACCGCCATTTCACTTGTCAGCGGTCCAATAACGGCTGAAATATTTTGTATATCTAAAAGTTGTTTTAGATTACTTAGTCCGCTACGTACATTACTTTCAGTATCAACAATAATAATATTAACACGTTTTTTACACTTATTGCGATAAGATTCAAAGGCATACTTAATACCTTCGAGCAATTGATTACCCGTATCTGAATAGCGACCTGTCAGAGGAAGGACTACTGCGATGTTGACCTCAGGTTCTTCATTGCCCTTGCTTTTGTTCAGATACTTGTTCAGCTTTTTATATTTGTCAGCATATTCTTTTGTAGCCAAATTCAATTTAACGTCTTGTAGAAGTTGCCCTGCGCTATTGTAATCACCAAGAATAATATTCCGCTCTGCCCAGATCAATTTTAAATAGGTCAGTGACTCTTCGCCCACCACCAATGACGATAACATTTCAAGATCCGAGGGTTGTAAATAATAGCGGGAGATATCGCTTGTGAACTCCATAACATCTTTTTTGAGTTCTTCATCCTGAGAAATTGATAAAACCCGTATTGCCGATAACATCGCAGGATAATACTGCTGTTTTTTAACCAGGGCCTTGCCTCGTTCAAACATCACATCGGCCAGGTAGCGACTTTCTTTGAATGTTCTTTCGAAAAGGCGACTATCTTGAATGACGCGGTCATAATTACTAAGTTCAAAATCACACTTGATGATCATAAAGAGAGAGAGCGCTGCAAATACATTTTCGTCCAGTGGCTTTGAATCATAAGCAATACCGAAGGTTTCCATGGCTTTTTCATATGCGCCGCGTTGAAATTGCTGGACACCCTGATCAACTTCGGCCCTGGTTGCAGCAAAGGCAAAACCAAAACCGGTGATCAGAAAGAACATACAAAGATGTCTGAAAATGCTGCGTTTACTTTTTATAATTCAATCCCATTTCTTTAATGCGCTCCAGTTTATCATAGGCCGTCAGATTGAACTGCACGGGAGTCACCGAAATATAATTATTTTTTATTGCAGTATCATCAATTGTTTCTGCTTCTTTTCGCTCACACTTCTTGCCGGTCATCCAGTAGTAGGTGCGTCCCTTGGGGTCAATACGCTTATCGAATTTCTCTTGCCAATGAGCCATCCCTTGCTCGGTGATCATTACATCTATGATATCTTCAGCAACTTCCACATTGGGAATATTAATATTTAAAAGAACGCCCTCGGGAAGGCCTTTTTCGATCACAGTCTTGACCAATTCGCGCACGAACGGCAGAACAGGTTCCCAGTTGGGATTGGTGTAAGTGTCCAAACTTAGAGCGATAGCCGGGATGCCATTAAATACGGCCTCGGCAGCTCCACCTACAGTTCCGGAATATATGACATTCAGTCCGGTATTGCATCCGAGATTAATTCCAGAAAGCACCAAGTCAGGCATTTCAGACATAACTTCCGATAAAGCAAGTTTTACACAATCCGCGGGAGTTCCCATCACAGCGGTGCCTTGAAATATTCCGGTATCAACATTCCTGACGGGCATGGGCTTGTCCAGCGTCAGGGCATGAGAAACAGCCGATCTTTCTCCATCGGGAGCAACAACGGTAATGTCCCCAAGTCCTTTGATGGCTTCATATAGTTTTTTTATACCGGGCGCCAATATGCCGTCATCATTTACCAAAAGAATTTTCACTTCATCTCCATTTCTTTCGTCAGGATCAGTGCGTCAGCTTGATCGTGTTCATAGTATTTTGGACGTCTACCGACTTCCAAAAAACCGTTCTTTTTATAAAAAGATTGAGCAGACTCGTTATGTTCGTTTACCTCAAGAATCATACTCTTCACACTGCTTTTCAGCGCGAAATTTGTCATTTTATCAAGTAATTTCTGTGCGACTCCCTGTCGTCGGTTCGCTTCTTTTACTGCAATATTATTAATATGCACTTCATCTTCTATTTTCCAAAAGCAAACATAGGCACAAAGTTCATCTTTGCATTCCGCCACCCAGTTATAAGAGACCTTTGAATAAAGGTCAAAATAAAAATGGATCTCTGCCCAAGGCTCATTAAAACTTACCCGTTCGATCTTCATGACCGCAGACACGTCATCCGCATTCATATCGCGAATCTTGATCATGAAGCTCCCGGATTCCATTCTTTAGGTTTATAGTCCATGCCATATTCCAATACCAAACTGTCATAGTCTCTAACGGCCGTATTATTTTTGTGATGCACATAATAATTCCCGATCATTGAAGGCAGAATTGAGCGCTCAAGAACAGGAATATCGACGATCTCTTCCAAAGCATCATTGCTGATGATCATAGCGCATTCAGGATACCATTCTTTTATATTTTGGATCTGTCCATAGCGTATATTTATCTCATCAAGTTCATTTTTAAACTGAGTAGTATAGATATAATCTTTATGTGATCGAATGACCCATAAAGGATCTTTTGTCCGGTCAACGTCATCTACTGTTCCGGCTATAAACGCTTTCATCGTATTGACACCGGCGAGCGGTATCTGATGAGGATAGACCAAGCCTTTGGCAAAGCTCATACCAATACGTAAACCGGTAAATGATCCCGGACCGGCGGAAACAACCACTGCTGTTAGTTTCTGAATCCTGATTTTTTGTTCTTCGAAAAGTTGGGCAACAAGTCCAACCAATTTTTCCGCATGAACCCGGGGTTCTTTTATATATACCTCTGCAATGCACTCCCCATTATCATGTAAGGAGGCACCGCAGACAAGAGATGATGTTTCCATCGCAAGGATCATTTATAACTCCATGCTCCGTGGGGAGCGAATTTCTATTTCTCGTGTTTTTTCATCCACGTAATTTATGTGCAATTCAATGCTGTCTTCCGGAATATGCTTAGCGATCTGCTCCGGCCATTCGATCAAAACAACACCGTCTTTTTCAAGATATTCCTTAAAGCCTAACATGATGATCTCATCGGGATGCTTGATCCGATAGCAGTCAAAATGAAAAATGGGCATGTCTCCGGCATACTCGTTAATGAGAGTAAATGTTGGAGATGTTGCCGCTTGATCGGCATTGAGATATTCACATACGCCTTTAGTAAAGGTCGTCTTCCCGGCCGCAAGATCACCGTATAGGGTAATCAGATCGTTTGGTTTCAATTGCGTTGCAAAACGCTTGCCAAAATCGATCGTAGCCTCGGGTGAAGATGTCTGTATGTGATATATGTTCTTTTTCATCGTTTCGGGCTCAACCTGGCGACCGGAAGCAGCATTTCATCCATGGAGATACCACCATGTTGAAAGGTCCCGGGATACTGTTTTTCATATTTTTTGATATTATTGGGGTAGAGAAAGAAATAATCTTCTTTGGCAAAAATATATGTGCCGATTAAATGAGTCTGTGGCAAACGATAGCGAGCCGTATCTTTGACATAGAGGGCTGATTTACTGGATGTCACAAGATTTCTACCGGTCTTATAACGGATACTGTTGGTCGAATCGCGATCGGCTTTTACAACAGCACCTTTGTTTACGCGCAGACTGCCGTGGTCGGAGGTGATTACGACTTCAAAACCGGCTTCTCCGGCTGCTTCGATGATACGTCGCAAATAGGATCCTTCCATCCAGTTTCGAACCACATTACGATAACCGGATTCGTCGGGTACGATCTCCAGCAAAACTTCTGACACGGAACGTTTGTGGGCCAGAATATCTACAAAATTTGCAACAAGTACGATGAGATCATTATTCTTGATATCAGAAAAACGGTTGGCAAGATTATCACCGAACTTTGAATCGGACACCTTGTGAAATGAATGACCGTTCTTTAAATGCAAACCGGCCTTTTTAAGATAATCCGTTACCAGTTTATCTTCATAACGATTCATGCTTTCTTCGCTATCGGGATTTGCATAAAGATCAGGATACTTAACATTTATTGCATCGGGATACATACCTGCAAAAATGGCATTTCGACTATAGGGTGTTGCTGTCGGTAAAATACTAATATGAGATTGAAGCTCAATATCGAATTGGTTATAGAAAAGCGGGGCGACGGCCAACCAATGGTCGTAACGCAAACAATCGATCAGAACAAAAAGTGTCTTCTTGTTCTTTTTCAGCAAGGGTGCTACATAGCTGTCAAGCACCTGAGGAGACAAGGGAATATCCGGTGAGTGCTGAAGCCAATCGACATAATTATCCGTCACCAATCGCTGAAATTCTTTATTCGCCGTATCCTGTAATTCGTTTAAGAAATGCTCAAGATCGTATTGGGTGTTCTTGGCAAATTCAATTTGCCAGTAAGCCAGACGATCATGAATAGTTGTCCAACGCTTTAATGACTTGATCCCGTCAAAAAGCTCCATAGTGATCTGTTGATAAAAGACCATGAATTCTTTAGCTCGCACCTCACGAGAAATATCAGCGGAGTCAAGATTTTTTTTGAGACTGAGTAAAACTTGAGAAGGATTGATGGGTTTTGTAAGATAGTCCGAGATTTCTTTTCCGATAGCATCTTCCATCAGAGATTCTTCTTCATTTTTCGTGATCATCACCACAGGCATGCCGGGTCGCAGTTCTCGGATCTTTTCCAGCACGGCGAGGCCATCCAAACCATCCATCATTTCATCCAATAAAGCGGCAGCAATATATTCGTGTTTAATGATCTCCAATGCATCCACTCCGTTGGTCGCCGTCTTGACCTCATAACCTTTTTGTTCAAGGAACATGATATGCGGACGCAGCAGTTGGATCTCGTCATCTACCCATAAAATCGTGTGTTTGCTCGTATTCTCATTCATCTGATTAATTTACTCCCAAAATTAAGTGATACAAAGTGATTTGCGCAGGACCTTCCTATTTATTGCGGGCAATATATTTTGTTCCTGACTACTTCACGCAAAGAAATATAGAAACACAAAAACGCAAGGGAGCCTGTCATCCTGAACGCAGTGAAGGATCTATTCATGATTCAGTGTTTTATGGCATGAACAGATCTTTCGACTTCCCCCCGATATTCATCGGGGTCGGTGGACCTCCAACCCTAGTCATCCTGAAAAAACATCCGATGGATGTTTTGTTCAGGATCTCTATGTCAATGCGATTCTCAAAAATACTAATGCTCCGGGTAGTTATCTATTTCAAGCCAATCTTCCGTTTATCACAATGCTCGCGGAGGTCTCCCTACGGGACCCCGCCAGCTGGCGGGGCTGAACAATCCTGAAACCATGCTACGCCTTTGGCTTCGCCATGACGAGCAAGTTCAGGATTTTCAGGATGACTACCAGCGAGCGTCCTTTTCTCCACTTTTTACTTCTCTTGTTTAACGTCTCTCATAATTATCCTTTGTCAATTGTCAATTATTTAATATTTTACATCACTAGTAAAACTTAAAATGGAAAACAAAATGAGCCGATTATCAAACCCGCCCGTCTTTCAGGGCTCGCTGAAAAGCAAATCGTATTTTGAAGGTTGGTATATCAAATGCCTAAGCGATGATCTTAGCACATCTATTGCATTTATTCCCGGAATTTCCCTGGGTAAAGATAAGCATGCTTTTATACAGATCAACACATCCGGACATGCTACCGAATATTTGAATTTCCCTCTTGAAGATTTCCATTTTGAAAAAGACCATTTTGCCGTTGCTATCGACGATAATTTTTTCTCTGACCGTGGAGTACATCTCTCCGTTGACCGACCCGGCATGTCACTACATGGCGACCTTGTTTTTGAAGATGTTCACCCTTTTCCCTCACACTTCATGGCTCACGGAATCATGGGTTGGTTTACTTATGTACCATTTATGGAATGCTACCACGGCGTGGTTTCCATGCGCCATCGTGTTCGTGGCACACTAACTCTGAATGGTAAGGAATATGGTTTTGAGAACGGTATTGGCTATATTGAGAAGGACTGGGGTCGTTCTTTCCCGCAATCATGGATATGGATGCAAGCCAATCCCTTCCAAGAATCCGATGCTTCTTTCATGCTCTCTATCGCAAAGGTGCCTTGGATGGGAATGCATTTTACCGGACTGATCGGCTTCCTGAATATTGACGATAAAGTATATCGTTTTGCTACTTACCTCGGCAACAGAATTTCCATGCTAGATCAATACGATTGGGGTGTTGATATTCTGGTCAAAAATCGCAAATATCATCTCAGAGTCCATGCCGAACTCGGTGAGGGTGGCGGACTTATTGCTCCCGTGAACGGCGAGATGAACCGCAGTATGAAAGAAAGTCTGAACTCCACCCTACATGTGGAACTGAAAGATAAAAAAGAGAATATTCTTTTCAGCGATACCTCTCATATTGCCGGGTTGGAGATTTCGGGGAAGGTAAAAGACCTTATTCGAAAACATTAAGATATTAAATTTTAATCAGTATATATCAATGCCCTGGGTTTAAACCCGTATTACATTGATATTACATTTACATCAGTAGCCTTGGGTTTAAACCCAAGGCTACTGATATTAATCACTCTTAATATATTTCAATCCATAATTCATAATCCATCATTCATAATTTCTTCTCAAATCCTACGTTCATTCCCTCATTCCTCAGCAAAACATAAAGTCTCATTGTTCCAATATCTCTTGAGTATATCAGATCCATATAAATGGTTTCTTTATTCGGAGCACGCCGAATACTGTATGCCGATGTTGTAAGCGGCCGCAGGAAATAGAGCGCATTATCCCAGGATCGACAATTTGATAATTGAAAACGTAAAAGATTACCCGATTGGCGATAAGTCAATCGAAGGACACTTGCATAGGATCGTGAATGCATCATATCTCCCTGAAGCTGATAGGATAATTGAAGCTCCTTTCTGATTTGAAATTTAATATTCATTTTACATATTCGATACTCTTGTTCTTGCCAACTCCGAGCAAAAGGAAAATTATCATCTTCGATCAACTCTTTGATATTTTTTGAACTATAAGATAAAATGATCTCAAATACTTTCTTTTTGTACCGTACATCCAGCATACTACGTTGCTCATAATAATCATTTCTTAAAATGTAATATCCAAGAATATTGATCTTCCAGGGTGAAATCGACAATCCGACACCACCGGCATATCCCTGGCTACCCGCTTTAAGTCCCGAACCCCATTTGCTATCGGATTTAAGCGACAAAAATTCCGGATGTAAATAGATTGCCGATATAAATAAACGAAAAACACCTTGAGAATAATACAGATCTCCCGTAGCATGATTTAGATTTCCTGATGCTAAAGAAGCATTTACACTTCCCTTGATCTGATTGCTTTTATAATTCGCCCATGTTTCTATCACAGGTTTTTCAAGTCCATACCAAGCCGCTCCGCTAAACCACTCTTTTTGCCTGTATTGTATAAAGCCACCGTAGGTGTCGTTATAGCGAAACAGAGAAACATTAAATTTGTTTATCACAGTGCTCACAAAGATCAGTTCTTTGTAATAATCGTAATTCTTGATCCTCAATTTTGCCGGACTGATTCCTGCCTGACTTCTTGGATCGGGTGTAAAACGCATCATGGTATTTCCAAGGATCATACCCTTAGCAATGTTCGGTTGTCCCCGGCCCATTCCAAGTACCATCCACTTTGATGACCACGAAAGTGACATGCATTGTTCTATTTCTTTTTCGCCTCCCTGGCTCAAATAATAAAGTTCAAATCCTTTATATGTAAATTGTGCTTTTGCTCTATACTCTATTTCCCCTGTGAAAGAAACCCGAAAAGTTACATTTCCGTCATTTTCAAATTCCGCCATCGATTGCGGAGACATTGATTCGAGGTACATCAAGCTATCTTGAGCGATCGCTATTTTCAAGAACGATAACATGACTAAGACGATCATCCTTAGGATATTTTTAATAGACATATGCGATCACATATTGTTGAGAAAATCCCAAAAATGGATGGTGTCTAACGACCGCTTGTACGACCCATCTGCCGGGACAAATATTTAATTCAATTTCCCATTGGTGTTCCCCTATCTCAAATTGTATGGCGCACGCCAACACCTTCCATGGCTTATACTGAACTCCCAAAAACATCTGCCAGGGAAGCAAAACTCGCTTCTGAAAAACCAATGACAATTTTAATTCCGGCAAAAGCGAATATGCAAAAGCACAACCTGAATTTGCCTCGAGCAGATGCTCTGTACTGTCACGCGGAAATGAAAGAAAATGCATAGAGTATAGCGATATTCCCCAATCCGGATGCGGGGTAATTTTCAATCCACCCGAGCAAGAACCCTTGTGTTGGGTCTCAATCCCATGCAAGGCAGACAGCGTATAATGGAGCTGAAGACCTGCCTCTAGCGTTGTTTCAGTCAGAATTGGAAAACCAAAGCTCAGCTGATGGTTTGACATCAGAGAATGATATTGTGTTTTCAAGGATAGGTCAAATCCTCTGGCACCGATGTAGACCATGCCTTCCTGAATGCCAAATTCACGGTATACGGGTGACCAGACAGATGCTACACTAAGTGTATCCGGGAATAATACTGGACTTTGTGCATAAGCCAAAGGACCCTTTCTCATCACATAAGGAAAAGAAGATCCGATATGCCAGACCGCAGCATCGGTCACTGCAAAAAATACAGTGAATAAAATGATGTATTTTAGTTTCGTCCCACTCATTTTATGTAAAATTACATCTAATAATTCAATTATTCAATTGGGTTATTTTGAGTGTGACGAGCATCACAATTTTAGAGGGAGAGAGGGAGGGAGCGAGAGAAAGAGAGAATTGAAATTCTATCTTTTCCGAATCTTCGGATTATCAAATTTTCTTGTGACATATAAAAAATGGAACAGGTATGCCTGTTCCCTACACTTAACATTAATATCGATTACTTTTATCTTCCCCTTACACTCCTTTTCGGAGCTACGGAGGACAAGTTTGCTTTTGAGCTAATATTACTTGGTTCTTGATCCTTGTTTCTTGGCTCTTGTATTCCGATGCCACATCATGATCCCAAACTGCTTCAATTTTTCTTTGGCAGTTTTTGGGACGAATACTTTCTCCCCGGTGAGGGGATGAATACCTGTATAGTACATGGCGGTGGCAATGGTCATGGGGGTGGGATAAAAATCCGCAGCCTGCTGAAGCTTGTGCCCGCTTTGCCTGAACTGTTTTTGCAATTCAAGCATATCTTCATCCGTGCATCCGGGATGACCTGAAATAAAATAAGGGACAATGTATTGTTCTTTGCCCGCCTTGCGCGAGAATTGTCTGAATTTTTCAAGAAATTTAAGATACACTTTCCCTGGTGGTTTATTCATCGCACGGGTCACGTTATCAACTAAATGTTCAGGCGCGATCTTCAGATGTCCGCCTGTGTAGGTCGTGACCATTTTCTCCATGGCCTTTTCGTTGGCAAGGGCCAGATCATGTCGCAAACCTGAGGCAATATAGACATGCTTGATCCCCGGTGTTGCCGCCGCTTCTTTTAAAAGCTGGGTATATTTTTCTTGATCATTCACGACGAGATGTTCGCAAATGCCCGGATAGAGACAATTCATTTCTTTGCATCCGCCGATGGCACAATGGATGCCGTACATATTGGCGGTCGGACCGCCGATATCGGTGATAGTCCCCCTAAAATCTGGATCATTGGCCATAACCCTTACCTCATCAAGGATGGATTTTTTACTACGGCTTTGAACCCGCGGTCCCTGATGAAAAGTGATGGCGCAGAACGAGCAATTTCCAAAACAGCCGCGGTGAGCGGTAATGGAATCTTTGATCTGTTCGTAAGCCGGAATGCTTTCTGTGTATTTCGGGTGCGGTTTGCGTGTATAAGGTAATGCATAAATGGCATCGAGTTCTTTCGTGCTCATGGGCTCGGCGGGAGCGTTGATCTTCAGGATCTGATCACCGTGTTGTTGATAAAGATCTTTTCCGTAAGGGAAGTGGCGATTTTCGTACTGGATCCGGGTCATGGTGTTGAAGGCTTTTTTATCGTTTTTAACGATCTCAAATGAGGGCAATCCAATGGCATTATTCTCAATTTCACTGACTCGGCAAACCGTACCAGGAATATTTTGAATATCACGAACCGCTTCACCCTGATCCATTCTTTTGATCACGGTCTTTATTGGATTTTCACCCATCCCGTAAATAAGAAGATCTGCTTTTGAATCGATCAATATCGAGCGACGGACCTTATTGGTCCAGTAGTCGTAATGCGCCATGCGCCGCAGGCTGGCCTCAACCCCGCC
>CAYNBL010000061.1:0-5925 GCA_964395205.1 uncultured bacterium
TTTGTGGCATTAAGTTCCTGCAAGGTTTTTTGATTTCTTTTTAATGTGACATTCAAACTGCGATAAGAAGAAAACATTTTTAAAAGGAAAAAAGTAAATACAATGATCATAGTCAGTATAATAAGCAATAGATTTCTTACCGTAATTTCCCGCTCCAAGCTTATCTCTTTGATCATATTTTCCTGTTCGAGTTCACGTATCTTTGTTTCGCTTATTTCAAGATCATAAAGAGATTCCAATTGAGTCATGGAACGCGTCGCCTTTGATTGATAGATAGAGTCATTTATGGCAACTTGAGTTGTTCTATAATAATAGGCCATTTCATAGTTATTCAGTTCTGCATAAATCTCTGCAAGTTGTTTATTCATATCCATAATGCGATTTTTTTGACTGTTTTGAGTCGCATATCTAAGACCAACATTTAGACTGTCAATAGCTTGCTGATATCGTTTTTGGTCAAGAAGTATCTTTCCATATAAATTATAAACACCGGGAAAACCCAGAACATCGTTTATGTTCTTTTTAATTCTTCGTGATTTGTCAAGGTAATTTAATGCTTCCTCATCATTGTCGGCTGTATATTCGATTCGGGCAAGATATTTAAGAGCATTTGACATGCCAAATTCTGAATCGATCTTTTTATATATTGTTTGCGCCTCAATATTATACTTTCGGGCACAATCAATATTTCCCTGCTCCAGACATACCAAGCCAAGTTCATCCAAACAAATTGCTTCACCGGTCATTGAACTGACTGTTTCCGGTAACATTCGATATTTATTTAAGCTTTCTTCGTATTCTTTTTGCGCCTCATCATACAGACTCATAGTTGTATAAATTCGCCCTATAGAGTAAGATATCCATGCAACACCCTCATGGAAATCATTCTTTTCGTAATGTTCTTTAGATTTATAAATAAACTCAATTGCCTGTCGATAAGCACCGTTCATTCTAAATACATTGGATAATTGAGAATAGATCATTCCCATGGTTTTATTATCATTAGATTTTCTGGCATATATCAATGCTTCATTATAGTGAGCTATTGCCTCACGCTGATCGCCTGTTACACTGAGATAGGTTGTGCCCATAAAGCAAAGGACTTTTGAAAGCTGTTTGTAATTTCTTTCACTTCGGTAAAGTTCTATCGATTGATTCAGGTATTTCAATGCTGTATCAGCCATATCATGATGGTAATGGGTCAAACCGATATAATATAAAGCACGCGCCTGCAATTCTTCGTCACCCAGAATTTTAGCTTCAGAAAAAGCTCTTTTTGCCTGAAAATACGATTCGTTATAATTTGATTTTCTTATATTGTATGCCAACTGGAGACGAGCCTCAATACTTGGCAAACCTTTATATTCTTCTATTGCTTTATAAAGACTGTCTTCCTCGGTAAGTGCAAATAAACATGAAATAGTTAAGATCAAGGTACAAATAATCATGATGATCTTTTTTGTTTGACAGCAAGTAATAACCCTTCTTTTCATGTATTGCCTCATTTTCTATCTTAATAATTTTTCTAATTATAATAAAATATACAAAATAATTCAAAGAATTAGGGAATAATTAATTACTAAGTTGATTAGAATTCTAAAAAATGATTTAAGATATAAATAGAAACTATAATTTATTCGATAATTAATAGCGCATGTTTATGATTAATGATATCAAGTCGCTTACCTGCCTCACAAATCGTTTCACCATCAGCATGGACAGCAAGAGTACCGGATAAGGCTTCAACTTTTATATGTTCCGTTCTCGCGGTGATCGTGTCTTCTCTTTCACCCTGAGCACCCTTTGTGTAGGCGATCATAGCACCTAACAGTTTTCGGCGTGTCCCCTGTTTCGTCATACAGATATCAAAGAGTCCGTCATCCATTTTACCCTTAGGAGCCATAAAAAATGCGCCACCCAATCGACGACCGTTCATCACTGAAACCAAGGCCGGGGATATACTCACAGTTTTCTTACCATAATTAATATCAAGATCCGGGGCAACCGGATATTTGATCAATGTTTTAAGTGCTCCAAGTGTATAGGCCATTTCGCCATGTACATTATTCATTTTGGCTGCCTCAAAACCAACAATAGCATCAAAACCTATACCCAGGCCATTCCCAAAATAACGACCATCCGGATAATCTCCCCCCTTCACTTCACCTACATCCATGGGAACTGGCGTTCCATCTTTGATACGCATGAGATCTTCACCCAGACCAACGGGAATATCAGCGCTATATGCAAAATCATTACCTCGGCCAATGGCTAAAACACCAAATGCCGGAATTTTGTCTTCTATTATTTTTGATGCGTGCATCAGTCCGTTAATGATCTCATTACACGTCCCATCGCCACCTGCAGCAACAATAATCGTATCATCCATCAGGGCATATTTTTCCGCCAACGTAATGGCATGACCCGGTCGTTCGGTTAAAATAATTTCATAAGGTAATTTATGTTCAAAAAAGAAAGCCTCGATCTCTGGAATGCGTGTTTCCGCATGACCTTTTCCGGCAACAGGATTTAGTATTACGATATAGCGTTTCATTTTCCCTCCTGAAACAAAATTGTCGGTTTAATATAATTCTAATTTATTTCTTCTTAAAAATATAGGGAAATATTGTGGGTAAATGCAAAGAATAATATGGCTTAGAGGGTTTAGAGTTTGAGGTATGGGGGTTAGTTGGAAATCAGTAGTTGCTTTGCCACGGCTTTTAAGCCGTGGACCGGAAATCGATCAATACTTGGGTTTTAACCCATTGTTTAAGAGTTTAAGAGTTTAGAAGTTTAGTGGTTTAGGGATAAGAGCTGGGCGCTGAGAAGATGAGCACTGAGAGAGTTATGAGTAGAAGAAAATATCTTCTCTTTATTTTTTACTCTTTTCTCTCTACTCCCTTCTTTTTACTCTTAATCAAGTTTGCGGAACTAATTTTATTTTATGCGTTAGAGTATATTGTCATTAAAACAAAAGGAGATATAATGAACACATATAAAGACAAAGCAAAAGATGTTTTCGATTTTGTCGGAACACTGGCAAAAGAAAATCCCGGGATCGCCCAAGGATTTATGACTTTAAATAAAACAGTTAGCAGTGATGGAGCATTATCCGTTAAACAAAAGGAATTGATCGCGATCGGCATATCGATCAACGTTCGTTGCGAAGGGTGCCTGTCAGTCCATGTGGCTGCCGCTCTTGAAGCCGGGGCAACGCATGAAGAGATCGTTGAGACCATTGGTGTTTCAGTATTGATGGGCGGCGGTCCGGCAGTTGCATATGCTAAACGCGCATATGATGCCTTGATAGAATTTTCCAAGTAAATTAAAAAGGGATGGTCTCTGACCGTCCCCTACTCTTTTATCTGTCGTTTCACGTCTTACGTAATTGTCAATTAATTATGTTCTGCTCCTATGAAGCTCATGTTTCAAATCAGATTGATCAACTACAAAGTTGTCGTCCCTACGGGACTCTATGAATAATGAACAAGGATTAACGATATATGATATTTGAAGTAAATATTTACTTCTTAAGTCAAAACTCCTTGTTCCTTGTTCGGATATCGATTTCAACTTTTCAACCTATCAACCATCAACTTTTATATCGGTACGACTTCAATACATAGGTAACAAAAGCCCTTCAAAACATGGGTAACACTTTTGTAAATTATGGCATAAAACAAGGAGACAAAATTTATGCCATGGAAGGAGCAAAATGTGATGGATGCCAAAGTAGCATTTATTAACAATTATTTGGAAAATACGATGAGTTTTCAGCAACTATGTATTACATACAAAATCAGTACAAAAACCGGATATAAATGGAGAAAACGATTTTACGAAGGAGGATATCCGGCCCTGGAAGAAATGTCTCGCCGTCCTCATGGTCACTCAAAACTATTATCTGAAAATGAGATTTGCAGGGTAATCAAATTAAAACAACGCTTCCCAAATCAAGGGCCTAAAAAGATCCATAACTTATATAATCGTGCCTATTCAAAGATCATTTCCCTCTCAAGCGTAGAACGTATCCTTGAAAAATCAGGATATACCCAAAAGCGTAAAAGAAGGAGTATACAGAAAATCTGTCATGAAAGTGGTGTTTTAGAATCAAAAGCTGCCAATGATATCTGGACTATAGATTTCAAAGGTCATTGGTACGGAAAAGGCGGTAGTAAATGTGAACCTTTTACGGTTGTAGATCAATATAGTCGGTATATACTTTATTGCCTTGCGTTGCCAAAAGGAAATACTGAATATGTACAAGCCGTATTTATTAAACTATTTAAAGAATATGGCTTACCTAAGGTCATTAAAAGTGACAATGGTGCTCCTTTTGCTCACGCGTTTTCTCCACGTGGGATAACTCGATTAAGTAATTGGCTCATGAGTTTAGGCATTGATGTCCATAGAATTGAACCTGCAAAACCGTCTCAAAATGGAAAACATGAACGCATGCATAAAGATCTTAAAGCAATTGTTCAAAAAGGACCTAAATTATCATTACCTGAATATTCAGCGGCTTTAAATGAATTTCGTTATGAATACAATGAACAACGCCCACACGAATCTATTGATATGATGTTTCCGGCTGAACTTTATAAAAAATCCAAAACACCTTATCTTGAACCATCAAAAAATATTATTTATCCCGATGCGCTTTTAGTTAGAAAGGTAAACAAACAAGGAGAAATAAAATATCAAGGCAATACCTTTGCGGTCTCTGGAACCTTATCTGGCTATCTCGTAGCACTGGAAGAATATGATAATAATTTCATAAATGTTTATTTTTGTGATCAAATCCTAGGCAATATTGATTGTGAAATAAAACAATTCATACCTAATCGTAGGGCCTTACAAAAAGAAATATATTATGAATAATCTTAAACTTTTTACTGGAACTTTTAACCTGAAAGTGTTACCTATGTATTGACGGGGAAACGTTACCCATGTTTTGAATGTACCATCCCAATGACCTTCTTACCTTCTCACCCTCCTCTCCCTCTCTCCTCTTCTCCCCCTCTAATCTTTTCTCGACCAGCCGGCAGATCCTCTCACCGTTCGGACGCCAGCCGGAAGGTCTTTACATCTCACGTCTTACGTCTTACGTTTTACGGTTCACGTCTTCTACATATACGAAAAAATGAATTCTGCTTCACAAGCCAACTTATCGCCTACGAAAGCCCGTCCAAAACCATTTCCAAATTTTTCTTTAATTTTATAAAGTTCAACTTCTAATCTTAAGGTATCTCCGGGGACGACTTTTCTTTTAAATTTGGCTTTCCTTAGACCGCCAAAATATACCATTTTCCCTTCGTTACCGGGTATGGTCAAAAGTGTGATCGCACCTGTTTGAGCTATGGATTCAATAATAAGGACACCCGGCATAATTGGTTCGTCCGGAAAATGTCCTTTAAAATAAAACTCGTCTATTTTTACATCTTTTTCGCCAATCGTCGTCTTTCCCGGGACCAGATCAAGTACTCTGTCAACCAGCAAAAATGGATCACGATGCGGAATGATCTCCTGTATCTGTTCTCTGTTCAGTTTCATTTATTCTTCTTCCCATTTTTTAAATACTAAAGTTGCATTATGGCCACCAAAACCCAAACTGTTCTTCAGAGCATAACGAATATCTCTTTTCTTCATTTTATTCGGTGTGTAGTCTAGATCGCATTCAGGGTCTTTTACCTTATAATTTATAGTAGGAGGAACAACTCCTTCCAGCAAGGCAAGCGCAGTAATAGCCGATTCAATACCTCCCACAGCCCCCAGTGAATGCGCGTGCATTGATTTGGTGCCACTGATACTGATCTTATAGGCATGATCACCAAAGGCTTGTTTTATGCCCTTTGACTCCACGCGATCATTATAATAAGTGGACGTACCATGAGGACTTATAAAATCGATCATCTCCGGTTCGAT
>CAYNBL010000061.1:6025-14317 GCA_964395205.1 uncultured bacterium
TATAATAAGTGGACGTACCATGAGGACTTATAAAATCGATCATCTCCGGTTCGATACCGGCGTCTTTCATGGCACCCAGCATACATTTTGTAATACCTTCGGCACTTTCATCAGGTTGGGTGATATGAAATGCATCACAATTAGAACTGTAACCTATCATCTCTGCATAGATCTTCGCGTTTCGTTTTTTAGCATGTTCCAATTCCTCAATGATCAATATGCCGGCACCTTCACCGATCACAAAACCTGAGCGTTCTTTATCAAAAGGAATTGAAGCACGGTTTTTATCCAAGTTTGGTGAAATGGCACGCATATTAGAAAAACCACCCACTCCTAGAACGTTGATAGGAGCTTCCGCTCCTCCGGCAAAGGCCAGTTCAAGATATCCGTCCCGAATATATTTAAAAGCTTCTCCGATCGAATTGGTCGCTGATGAACAAGCGGTAACGATAGGAAGCGACGGTCCTTTTGCATTGAATTTAATGGCAACATTACCCCCTACCAAATTCACAATCGTATTGGGTATGAAAAAAGGGCTCAATCGGTCGGCACCTTTATGTACTGCTTTCACAGTTTCATTGTAAAGTGTCTCAAGTCCACCGATACCGCTTCCTACAAAGGTACCAAAGCGATCATGATCAAAAACGGTTTCTTCCAGTTTGCTGTCATCATAAGCTTCCTTTGCAGCAACCAAGGCTAAAATAGTGGTCCTATCCATACGCCTTGCTTCTTTTGGGGGAATGGCATCCCCGATCTCAAGATCTTTTATTTCAGCAACCAAATAGGGTTTCTGCTGTGAAATATCAAACAAAGTCACTTCACTGATCCCGTTCTTTCCGGCTTTTACACCTTCCCACATATCCTTAATGTTATTTCCAATGGGTGTAACCGCACCTAATCCTGTGATTACGACTCTTCTTTTCATATAATCTCCTAGCTCATTACCATACCGCCGTCTACATGAACGACTTGACCGGTAATATAATCTGCATGTTTACTTGCAAGAAACAGGACTAAAGATGCTACATCTTCAACCTGACCGTATCTTCCCAAAGGAATTTCCTTTAAATAGTGTTCTTTTACACTATCGGGAAGATTTTCTGTCATTTTTGTTTCAATATAACCCGGTGCAACGGCATTGCAGGTGATATTTCTTTTGGAAAACTCTCTTGCAACCGATTTGGTCAAACCAATGACACCTGCTTTGGAAGCAGAATAATTAGCTTGTCCTGCATTCCCAATTATACCGGATACGGATGCAAGATTAATGATCTTCCCATATCTTGCTTTTGTCATAAAAGGAACCACAGATTTGATCATATTCCAAGTGCCTTTTAAGTTGACATCCAGAACCCTATCAAAATCATCTTCTGACATCCTTAACATTAACTGGTCTCTGGTAATTCCGGCATTATTTACAAGAATATCGATCTTTCCGTATTTTTCTTTGATCTCTTTTGCTCTTGCCTGGGTATCATCATAAGAAGATACATCGACTTTATAAGCTTCGCATTTTAAACCTTCCTGAGAAAGTTGGTCGCGAAGAGCTTTTGCTTTGACCTCATCCATATCATAAATAATGACCGTAGCACCTTTTCTTGCGAACTGCATGGAGATGGTTTCTCCTATTCCGCTGGCGCCACCGGTAACCAGTGCGATCTTCCCATCTAGATTCATATATATTCCTTTTCTGCTTATTCTCTTTCCGAGTTCAATTTACTACATCTTTTCAGCAGAAGCATCAGAAAGTTAGCGAACATGCTCCACTCGTCAATCCTGCTCCAAAACCAACCAATACGACTTTATCATTCGGCTGCATGGTCTCTTCATCCAGCATTTCGTCAAGCGCGATTGGAATACTTGCTGCAGATGTGTTGCCGTATTTGTGAATATTCACAAAGAAAGATTCTATGGGTATCTTTAATGCTTTGGATGCACTTTGTATAATACGAATATTCGCCTGATGCGGAATGATCTTTTTAATCTTGGCTTTATCAATATTACCGTACTCCAACACGCCGTTAACGCTCGACTGGATAACCCGTGAAGCAAATTGATAGACTTTGGGACCGTCCATGTTGACATAATCATCAACATATAAGATCAGGTCATCATCGCTTTTGGTTTGCACATTGAAAATAACTTCTTTTGATTCATCCTTTTCCAGGATCATGGCACCGGCACCATCACCGAAAAGGACACATGTGTTACGGTCTTTATAGTCCGTAAATTTAGAGATCACTTCCGCGCCAATAACCAAAGCACTTTTATATGAACCGTTTTGCATCATTCTTTCCGCAATATTTAAACCATAAATAAACCCCGTACAAGCCGCATTGATATCAAAGGCAAGTATACCCGGTTTATCCAAACCCAGCTTTGCCTGAACCCTGCAAGCCATACTGGGACTTCTTAATTCCGCGGTGAATGTGGCAACAATGATCAGGTCAATTTTATCTTTATCGTAATTCACCTTGTCAATTGCATTTTGAGCTGCAATTGTAGCAAGATCCGATGTGTTTTGTCCGTTTACAATACGTCGTTCTTTGATACCTGTCCTGGATGTGATCCATTCGTCTGTCGTGTCAACGATCTTCTCAAGATCCTTATTAGAAAGAACTCCCTCAGGAGTAAAATGACCGGTAGAAACGACTCTGAAATATCCTTTATCTAAGCCCATTTTACTCTCCTTTTTTACTTGATATATCTAACAAATTTTCTCCTGTGAACAAAATGTATATATTCCAGCATATCATATTCTATACGACTGATAAAAAAAATAAAACAAGCGAAATAGAATATAAGTCAAATTCTTTCTTCTATAATACCGTTTCGCATAACTGGATTAGATTTCTTTAACAGGATACAAAACATGATACCTACCCATCAAGGGATAGATCTTAAGTGATGTAACTGGAAATAATGAGTATTACTTGCTTTTTTCGATATACTTAAGAAGATCGGCAACCGTTTTCAGATTGTCAATTTCTGTCTCCGGGATTGTAATATCGAATTCATTCTCTATACTCATGATAAGTTGGATTGCATCTAAAGAGTCTGCACCCAGATCATCCTGAAGATTTGCTTCCAGTGTAACCTGTTCCCGTGGTACAGTTAATTCATCTGCAATTAGTGTGATAAGTTGATCTTTCATTCTTCCTCCGTGTGTGTGTTAAGGTTTTTGATGTTTTGGTTGAAAAACATAAAAAATCTCAATGATAGTGTAATACAAATTGAGACTGATTGTCAACCTTTTTTTATGCAAAAGAAGGATGTTAAAATCCGGGAATTGATGTTGAGAACAAGATAATAATTCCCTCAGATCGATATTGAAAATATGGATGATGGATGATACTTGCTCTTCGAATCCGCCAGCTGGCGGAGAAGAAGAGGATGATGGGTTACGGATATTGAATACCCTATACACCCCCTATACCTT
Organism: uncultured bacterium; assembly: GCA_964395205.1. Classification (GTDB taxonomy): domain Bacteria; phylum Fidelibacterota; class Fidelibacteria; order Fidelibacterales; family Fidelibacteraceae; genus M50B103. The sequence continues at coordinate 9,465 of CAYNBL010000061.1, forward strand.
TATTCCTCTATACCTTTCCCCTCTTTACATCCATCAACACAATAGCAATAGCCTGGTCTTTAGAATGGCTTAAACTGACAGAGCTGTGTTTGATATCAATTATTTCTTTTATCTTCTCTGAAAAACATAAAAAGGGTTTACCGTTCTTGTCATTTTCTATCCATGAATCTTTCCAACTCAGATCATCAATATACGATAACAATACTTTCCGGACAGCTTCCTTGGCTGCAAAACGAACAGCAAAATGCTGGGCGGCATTTTTGGACTTCGATGAATATTCAATTTCAATGGGATGAAAATATTTTTCAACGAATGAGGGATTTTCGATCGACTTTGCGACGCGGGAGATCTCGATGATGTCTATGCCTGTTTGGTACATGGTTTAAAGAGTAAGGTTTAAGGTTTAAGGGTTTAAGGTTTAAGGGTTTAAGGTTTAAGGTTTAAGGGTTTAAGGTTTAAAGTTTAAGGGTTTAAGGGTTTAAGGGTTTAAGGTTTAATGTTTAAGGTTTAGGGTTTAATATTTTATTGTTTGTGGATTTAATAATTGTGCTCGCCGAAGCTTAGATAATAGCTGAGCTATCTTGTTAATATCTTCTCTCAAATCGTTTAACTGCTCTTTTGTGATAAATCTTCTTTTATTTGCTACAATTAATATATTTAAGCACTCCATTAAACTACCAAAGGATATTTGAGTAAAATTAGCCTTATCTCTTCCTGTAATTCTCCCCGATCCTTCGGCAATATTATTACTAATCGATAACGCCGCTCTTTTCAGTTGACTGGTTAAACCGAATTTTTCATCTTTAGGAAAATTTACACAAAGATCATAAATCTTATCAACAAACATATTTGCCATTTTCCAAACGTCCAATTTTTCAAATGAATATTCCTTCATCCCGTCCTCTTTAATATGCACTATATATCTATACTAATTACTCCTAATCTTTTAAACGCTTAAACGGTTAAACGGTTAAACGGTCTTAAACTATAAACATTAAACGATCTTTCCAACCGCCTCATTCAAAGTTGTGACATCCGACACACTAATCACCTTGACTTCACGATCTATTCTCTTCATCATTCCACTTAAAACTTTTCCCGGACCAATCTCAATAAAAGTCGTAATACCAAGTTTGATCAGTTTCCTCATGGATGCTTCCCATTTAACTGATGCTTGCATTTGTCTGATAAGTGAGGCTCTGGCTTCTGTTCCGGACCTTAATATTTCAACGTCAGCATTATTCACTAAGGGAACTTCAAAATCATTAAATGCTATACCATCCAACCATCCTTTAAGATCATCGGCCGCTTTTTGCATGAGAGGTGAATGAAAGGGTGCACTTACGGCCAGGGGAATAGCCATCGCTCTTTTTTCCTTTGCCAGGACCATAACGTCCTTAACTGCTTCCGTATGTCCCGAAATCACATATTGTCCCGGACAATTGATATTGGCACTGATCACGATATGGCCTTCCCGACTGACTTGGTCACACATCTCCTGAACAACGTCCTCACTTGTCTTGATGATCGCTGCCATCGTTCCTACCCCAAGCGGAACGGCCGATTGCATATATTGTCCTCTTTTATTCACAGACAAGACTGCGTCTTCAAACGAAAGCGCTCCCGCGCAAACCAGTGCCGTGTATTCACCCAAGCTATGACCCGCAACATAAGCAGGATTGATATCGATCTTTTCCTGCAATAGTTTTAACAAGGCAATACTGGTCGTCAGAATTGCGGGCTGTGTGTTTTCGGTTAATTTTAATTTATCTTCAGGACCTTCAAAACAAAGGGAAGATATGCTGTAGCCCAGCACATCATCTGCTTTATTGAAGATATTTTTTGCTATTGGATATTCTTCATAAATGTCTTTTCCCATGCCCACAACTTGTGAACCTTGTCCCGGAAAAATAAAAGCTAATTTGCTTTGATCGATCATACTGAATTTTCCTCTTGATCCTGTGTGTTTTAATTACTTTGCATATTGGCTCCTGAATTCCAATATGCTCTGTAAAATTAAATTATTAGTCAGGAAATTACAAGTGATAATAAAAACCCTGCCATTAGACAGGGTTTTAAATGATGTTTAATTAATAATTATCGCCAATGTGGAGTTATTTCGTTTCCGCTTTCAGTATCGAGTAATATTGTGTGCCCCGTACCATCGCGATTAAGAACATATATGCCATAATTGCCGCCGGAATTACGTTCATAGATCACTTTTTCTCCATCTGGAGACCAATCGGGCCAAGACTCATTGATACCATTATTTGCTATCAATTCACTAATGTCACCATCTTCCAAATCCGTAATATACAATCCAAATTGACTGTAAGTATTTTCATAATTTCTTCCGGAAAACAAGACTAAGTTATTATATACCGGATTCATATGCGGCAATCTTTCATCCGGATGTCCTTCCGGGTTTAAGTAGATCGGGTTCGTTCCATCTGCATTAGCAATATAAGCTCTAAATTGATTATTAAATTTTGAGTAGTACAATAGTTTATCACCGTTAGCAGAAAACACCGGTACCCAATTCGTTTCATTGTTTACAATTAAGGGAGTGACGATCTCGGTATCCATGTTATACTTGAAAATATCGCAGGTTCCATTATAACCCGAATGAAATACGATACTATTCTCAGAGGGATGCCATGATATACATTGCGGTTTATAACTAGCTAGCCCCAAATGCTGCAATTCAAGTGTTTCAACATCTACAACATAGCTAACCGGGCCTTCAGATGTATTTCTGTGGAAACTGACTTTACTTCTATCTGGCGACAGCTGTGGAAATCTATCATCATTAACAGATTCGGTTAATTGACGAATATTCGTTCCGTCTATATCCATCATATAAATGTTAAAAGTACCATCCCAGTTTGCAGAAAAAACAATTTTTTCTTCAGATTCTACTGTATCTGCAAAGGTTCCAATAATGGTCACATCTGCAGTTGAATCAACTTGATTTAAAACAATGTCGACTGTTGGCGCAAAGCTGTTGATATCTACCAAAGTAAAACCATAGTAATTCATAACTCCCGATGAATTATAACACATGATCTCAAATAATCTGTCTTCGCCATAGGGTACATTCGAAATTTCACCACTGATAACCGTCGGTGAAACAGATAAGTACGCTACAATTGTATCCATATCAGCGGCGCTGACTCTACACGTGGCATTCGCAATATCAATACTTGCTGATTTCATGAATTGAACCGCAATATTTTGTTCTGCTTCTATTTGGTTGCTAGGTTGAAAACAAGCAAATAGAAAAAGAACAAGTGCAATCAACAAAATAGTCTTTTTCATTATGTGCCTCTCATTACTTATGTTTGTTTCTTTGTAATATTAATAATATCTTTTTCATTAACAAAGCGTTTTTTAAATAAGTCCTTATGACTTATTGCGGCATATATAAATAACAATTTTTAATTTTTGATGGGTAGTCATAATTTAAATTGCCACCCCTAAAAACAGCAAATATTTATCTGTGACTGATGATTGCTAATTCCGATATACCGCGATATGTTGTTAATAAATAAACGTCATGCTGTTATTACAGCACTGTAACCAAAAGTAATCTCCTTCGGGATCTCTCTTAGTTTTTACGAATATATAATACATACCGCAACCGTTTATAAAATGATTTTCTATGATCTCATACGAGGTGATCTTTTCGTTGATGATCTTATTGAACACATTAAGGTGCGGTCCTGTAATGTTTGCATGCTCAATGAAGAATTTAAACACTTCATCATGGTTATCGTATTGAATCAGAACATTGAACAAACTTTCAATATCTTCATCATAGCGTTCATATAGATCGTTTTTGGCAAAGATCAACAAAGGGATAAAGATCAAAACAAGGATCAGTGTGAATTTTCGTTTCATATCGACCTCTCTCTAAATATGTATTTAAAAATTATAATAGACAGTAAACAGCGGTTAGTAATATTGATGGTCTAGCGGAAATGTTATAACAGAACATCCGGCAAAAAGCTCGATCAATCATATATATCAACCAACACAAATCTAAAATATTTTATTTTTGAAATCAATCTTTATTGCATGTTAATTAAAACTAAAATATAACGGAGAAAACCTCGTAACTTTCTCCCATCATGCAGATACTAACATAAGTTGGATTTTCTATCCTAGCTTGATCTCAGAACACCGATCAACGATGTGCGGAGTCTTCGAACATCGATATTCCTTGTTCGATATTCGTAAATCATCTCCCTCTCTTTAACACCGCTCATCGACCATTCGGGATCCTCTTCCTGAAACTTCGGGATTCGGGCAACCCGAAAGGTCTTCGCTCCGTCTCCTCTTCTCCTCCTCAAAAATTGAAACACATAAGAAACGGGTTGGACATCCTTCTTCGCTAAAGCTACGAAGGACACGGTGTCCAACCCCTACATCTATATTGATTATTACATTACAATAAAAAGGGGCGAACACTTGGGTTCGCCCCTACCTTTATCTTTTGCCTCTACTACGCTCCTTTGGAGCTTCCAGCCTTCGCCAAGGTTACGGCCGACAGGCGTTGAGCAAGCTTTGATCTTAGAACTTACAAAAGCTGACCGGTAATTATTTTCTGCTATTCTCTTTAAAAATTAATGATCCGAAAACAAAGAATATGAGAGAAACAATTATTCCGTATATCGCAGCATCAAGGCCCAAGGAGTCAAACCATGATGGTGAATGACCGCTCTTTTCCAAGATCATTAATACCAGGGTAAAACCTCCTCCAAAGATCATGGCTAAAAATGCTCCGGTGGAACTTGATCTTTTCCAAAAATAAGCACCCAATGTTGGAATAAAAAGACCCGAGACCATAAATG
>CAYNBL010000062.1:0-13580 GCA_964395205.1 uncultured bacterium
AGTGTCTCTTATTTTCTTACCTCAAACTGTCCACTTTACTCTGACGTCAAACAATAATTGCAATTTTTGTCTACTCATAACTCATCACTTATAACCCATAACTCAAGTATTCCCCTCCACAATCACAATCTCTTTCTCCGTCAACCCATATAGTTCATAGACCAGTTGGTCGATTTCAGATTGTGTGGACGATACATTGGCATCTATATTTTGTTCTTTTTGCTTTATTATTTTATCTGCTAATTTTGCGAGTGATTGTTGTTCTTTAAAGGTTATCAATTTTATTGGGAATTGTTTGCAGTTCTCAATTAATATCTTTTGAAATAATTCTTTTTCAATATCCAAATAAAGATATTTATGATAAAAATTCATTAACGATGAATTCAATAATGTTGTTAGAAATTTAGGCGATAGGTTTTTAGGATCTTTAGAAAGAATGCTAAATCCTATTTGTGTAAAGTATAAAGGCTTTTCAGTATATCCGGCAAATATTCTTAAGGGATTACCGGATACAATTTGTCTTACAATAACTCTGGGAAGTGTAAAAAACCGTTCTTCACGTGGAGCTCCCAACCAATTGCCATATTTAATAAATTCTGTAGGTTTGTCGTCAATATAATACTGAATAACATTAGAGCCAGAGATTAATGGCCTAAAATCTTTTCCAAGTTTTGAGGTAGCGTGAAAAACTCTACTTTTGATTTGTTCAGGCGTATGCCCTGTATACTTATCGTAAGGCGTAATACCCAAACAAAATTCAGCCAATTCTTTGAGCTGAATGGAATTGGTGTTTATTTTTTCTAAAATTGCATATATTTGGTCAGTTAAATAAAGATTAAATTTATTACCGGAGAAATTCCAAATTTCTTTTTTTTGAGTTTTGATTAACTCTTTATTTATTGTTGTTATTGTCGTGTCGTGTGGATATCTGATAATATTAGCATATTTGAGAATTTCGTTTTTAATAAATGATAAAATTATTGTTTCAACCTTTACTGACGAAGCTGCAAAAATATTATCTGGTAATTTTATTATCTCAATTATGTTTGGGGAAATTAATTGTCTAATTTTTTTATAAGAGGAATTCATTAAAATGGAATTAGGGTTAATAAAACAAAATTGCCCAGCATGATATAATATGTTGTACCCTAATTCAATAAATAATGAATATAAATTCATTCTATTTTCAGTAGTGGTATAATCTTTAAATAAAAATTTCACAAAATTATTATCAAGACTTTTTATATCAACGTAAGGCGGATTTCCAATGATCACATCAAATCCAATAAAGTCACCATTATTATCCAGCACTTCCGGGAATTCAAAGCGCCATTCGAAGGCATTTTCGTAGATTTTGTTGTTTTTGATCTCATCAATTTGAGCCTCCAGCTTTCGGCTGTCAGCGGTCAGCTGAGTGATATTTTTCTCCCAGGCAGTTTTTTCTTTAGGGCTCATCTCGAAAATGTTCTGCTGGTTAGTGAGATTGAAAATTTCGCCCTGTAATTTGTACATGCGTTTTATTTTAGGATCGTTGGCGTAGATCTCTGTTCTGAAATTGCTTTTGATCTCATTGATGAGATCCTGCATTTTGCGTTTTTGAACTTTGTCTTTTGCGTTCTGGTAGACGTGCACGGCATCACGGTAGCTGTCGATATCGAATTTGCTTTTCTTGAGTGCTTTACTAAGGTCAGCCTTAATGTCAAATCGGCTGATCAATGAATTTCCACATTTAATGTTGATGTCAATATTGGGCAGGGTTTCCAGTTCTGTTTCATTCTTGTAATATGCGTTCTTTAGCAGTTCAATCCACAAACGCAGGCGGCAAATTTTGACCGAATTAGGATTGATGTCCACGCCAAAGAGGCAGTTTTCAATAATGGTCTGTTTTTCATGGAAGAGAGTTTCTTGTACGCGTTGACTTTCGGGCAATTTGGGATTGTATTCAAAGAGGGTATCGTCATCATCCATGATAATGAGTTCGTCGTTTTCCACTGAAACGGTATATTCTTTTAGGCGTTTGCCTTCGCGGTCGCTGAGGATCTTAAGTTCATGCTTAATAGCCAGGATCTCGTTTAGGGCAGAGACCAGAAAATGTCCCGATCCAACGGCGGGGTCACAAATCTTGAGGGAGTTGACAATCTCATTGGCTTCTTTGCGGTCATCGATCTTGTCATAAATGTCATTTATATCTTTGCAACTCCAGTCTTTGGCTTCGTTGAACTTTTGCACCACGGCACGACGGATGGTTTCGCGGCACATGTACTCGGTAATAAATCCGGGCGTAAAATAGGAGCCGTCTTTGTAGCCGTTGATCTTCTCAAAGATCAGTCCCAGCACCGAGGCGTTGATGAGTGTTTTGTTTTCTTCTTGTATGTCCTCTGCGCCTTCGGAAGAAAAATCATAGGCATCAAGGAATTTAAACAGATATTCAATGACGTTCAGTTCGCCTTTGAGTTTCTTGCTTTTATCGGTTTTAAAAACCGTTTTACTAATGATCGGAAGCGTTTGATCATCGCGCAGGTCGGTGACGAAGATAGTCTTGTGCTCAAGTGGAGCCGGTTCAAACAAGGAAGAGTTGAGATAAGGGATATGAGAAAAATCACGTTTGTTTTTATCACTGCGTTCTTCATGTTTCTTTGCTAAAACGGCAAAGAAAAGATTATCCAGTTCATCATAATTTGAAATACGATCAATATTTAAAAATTTATAAGCCGGGTCCTGCTTGTGATAAGAGAGTAACTGCGCTTCGAGAAGCTTAAGAAAAAGAATACGATTAATCCAGGTAATGCAAAGCTCGAGTCCTACAGCAAAGAGCTGTTCTTCTCTTGTACTGCCGTAAGAAGGTAAATTCTCAACTTGCGACAAATGATCACGGTTATCGAGTTTGGTAATGGCATTTTCCAGCAAAGAGCCCGGGTTCCGCTCACCCTTGGGAAAGCGTTGAATGAGTTTCTTGCTGCCTTGCTTGGTTTCCTTTAGTCCTATAATATGTAAGAGCTCTTCGTAGAAATTTCGGTCCAGGGAATTTGAGTCATTGCTAAAAGGCAATTTTAACAGATGTTCGGGTGAAAAGATCTTAAAAAGCGGAATGAGTTTCGCATCATCTTGAGAATCTTCTGTTTTCAATAATTTGCGATAGTCGCGAATATCAAAATAAGTGAATTCCAGTCCGTTTTTCACATCTTCAATGACAGGTTTAGCAATATTGTTATAAAAATAATCTGTGCCTTTTCCGGACATGCGTTCAAGGTCGAAATCTTTATGGTCATCAAGGAGCTTTTTATTTTTGTAAAAATACTTGTCGAATACATGAGCATCGAAAATGAACCATTCGTAAATATTACTGATAACAAGATGCTTAATGTGTTCGTTCTTGTGCTTGATCCGTTCGTCCAAATAATAGAGCAAAAGCTCCTGCATGGCCTTGGCATTGAGATCATCTTTGGAGACCATTTCGCTTTTATTTGTTGGACGTTTTGTCTCAATGATCACCGCGACCGGTGTGCTTTCGGATTTTCCTTCATGAATGACCTGGTCATTGCGACCTTTGGTGTTCATGAAATAATCTTTATAGTACGTGTTCTTTAGAAAATCTCTGACGAGCGTTTTATGGAATTCTTCGGATTCTGCCTCATTGATGTCTTCGATACATTCCAGCAGATTTTTCTTAAAGTCCTCAATCGCTTCGCGATGTGGCTTGACCTTGCGAAAGGCCGGTTTGAGGGCTTTGCGGGGAGTAATTTGATTCATATCATTTATTCCTAAGGTAAGGCGGACGGTCCAGCCCGTCCCGTACAAATTACATTTAATTTGCTGTATAATTTGTGCCGGGACCGGTACCATGCCGGTCGATCAATTTTTTATTGAAAAGTTCTCCGAGTAGACGTTTTATGCTGGGCAAGGGGATGCCAAGTTTATTAGCAATTTCGCCTGACTTACAGCCGGGATGGTTTGAGATGAACGTTAGAATCGTTTTTTCTCTGATTGAAAGTTCGCTTGCCGCACCATCATGTTCCAGTTTGCTCATAAGTTGTTCTTGAATATTGGAAAGTGCAGTGAAAAAGAATGCTACCCAAGGAGAGACGTTTTCGTTGGGGCGCGTAGTCTGACAGGTTCTTAACATTCGGTAGTATTCGCTTTTTCTGTTTTCGATCTCATGTTCGAAACTTACATATTGGATCCAGGTGTATCCCATTTTTAATAGTAAAAGGGTAGTCAGTAAACGACTCAGACGGCCATTGCCATCCTGAAAGGGATGAATGCTGACAAAATCATAAACAAAGATCGCACATTTGACCAAAGAGTGAGTTTCATTGTCTCCTTTATACCATTCGATAAGATCTCTCATGGCACTTTGGGTCGGGATGCCGGCTTCGGTCGTTTGGAAGAGTATTTTTTTCTCTCCGCCGGGGAAACTGGCTTCCACCGCATTATTCTGCTGTTTGTAATCACCTTTATGCCATTGATCTTTTGTGCTGTATTTGCACAAGAAATTATGAAGATTCTTGATCGAGCTTTCCGTGATATCTATATCGTCATAAGATTCGCAAATAATATCAAGAGTCTCAAAATAACCCAGGACTTCCTGAGAATCCCTGTCTTCGAGCTTTGTGATATCGATCTCTTTTTCAAGAAAGACTTTCACTTCGTCATCCGACATAAGGGAACCCTCAATACGCGTTGAAGCTCCAACACTTCGCACCGCTTCTATGTGTTTCAATTGACGGAGGCTTTGACCCTCTTTTTTCTCTACAGAAGACCATGAGGCATCAAATCGATCGATCGCTGAAAGAGCATTGATCAATTTCCAATCAAGATCAAGTTGGAATGTATGGATACTTGTTTTCATGTATTTAAAGTCTCTTTTGATTAAAATGATACGATAATATACGATATGATACGATATGAGGCAAGATAAAAGATTAAAGTAAAAAGATCAAAGCAGGGGAGGTGTGATGCGATATGATACGATAATGTACGATATTGATACGGTGCTTTGGGGGACATGTTTTTGTAATATGTACCAAAATAGCAATAATTGGGACGTATATGCTTGGAGCTAATAAGGTAATGATAGGCTTATTTCCCCATTTATGGTTCAAAAATTATACCAAGTGGTATAAAAGGTGTTTTGTTTGATGGATTGTTGGGGGAGTGGGTTTCTTGAAGTCTTAAAGTATAAAATCCAAATAATTATCACGATCGATCACAGTATAGTTTGCTTTTGGATAGGCTTTTGTAAAGGCAAGGGGAGGGCGTGTATTTTTATTACCCCATTTGAATTCAAAAGCATTTAATTGTCCGTTTTCTTCTTCGATCAGATCGATCTCCTGCTGGTCATAGGTTCGCCAGAAATACTGATTTTTGGACTTTAAGTGAAAATGCATTTTCTTCCGGCGTTCCGAGATCAGATAATTTTCCCAAAGAGCGCCGATATCTTGCCGGGTAGACAAGGGGGAAAAATTATTGATCAGGGTATTTCGGATACCATTGTCGTAAAAGAACCATTTATTCTTTTTGTTGATCTCTTTTCTCAAATTGCGGGAGAAGCCCTTAAGGGGGTAAATAATAAAGACTTTTGTCAATAGATCAAGATAGGCGTTAACCGTATTCTTGCTAATTGATAGCGTTGCTCCAAGTTCTTCGACGGATACTTCAGACCCCACCTGATAAGCGATCAATTTTAACAGATCTTGCATCTTGGCGGCATTTCGGATACCGTCGAAACTTAAAATATCTTTCAATAAATATCCCGTCGTTACTTCATTCAAATATTCGCGTTTCTCTGTTAATGATCCCAAATGTGTCAGTTCGGGATAAGAACCATAGAGTAAACGGAGTTCAAGATTTTGTTTTGTGCCTAGAACGTTCTCCTCCGGCATCAGTTCTTCCTGGGAAAAGGGGAAGAGATGAAAGGTGGTGCTTCGGCCAACCAGGGGTTGCCCGGCTCTGTTCTGAAGATCAAAGGAGGAAGAACCGCTGGCAATGATCTTGATCCCATCAACATGATCAACAATCAGTTTTAATTTCTCCCCAATATCGGAAATAGTCTGTGCTTCATCTATAATCAGAAGCTCAACACCGTCCAATACATGCCGGTAATTTGCAATTGATCGTTCGTTGAGAATGGAGATCGCATTGCTGTCATCTCCATTGAGGAATAAAGTATTTCCATTAAAAGCTGAAGAAATTTCTTTAATTAGAACGGTTTTTCCGACACGCCTCGCCCCAAAGAGCAACATGACCTTGTTGGGTTGAAGGCGTTTTTCTATTTCGCTTTGTAAGACGCGTTTGATCGTTTTCATACTATTTAACCTCTGAAAGGAATATATGATAGAAATGCTTTTCCTGCAAGAAAAATATTAATACCGTCAATACGATGACGGAATTAATGTAAATTCAGTCATTATACTGACGGTATTTCTAAATTGATACGATATAACACAAGTAAAAAGGCAAAAGGCAAAAGGCAAAAATAAGCAAGAATTAAGAAGTGGCGGACCCACGTGTCCGCAGAAGCCAGAAGTCAGAAGGAGGGAAGACGTAAATATGATGTTAAATGTAGAGACGGCGATTTATCGCGTCTTGTGATAAAACGTAAGAGGTAAGAGGTAAGAGGTAAGAGGTAAGAGGTAAGAGGTAAGGGGTAAGAGGTAAGGGGTAAGAGGTAAGGGGTAAGAGGTAATTTGTGGTATCTGCGATTTGGATGTTTTTGATCAGACATTCATGATTATGTGAACAATCTGTCGTCAAAGGGGAAATCATCGATACTAACAATGCTGATCTGGGCGAAATCGGGATGAGCCGGGTTGATTAGATAATTATGATCTCCGGGCACAAGGGCCGAGAGAACCTTTAAGATACAGGCTGAATTTGATGTAATAAAATCATCACCTGTTTTACGGATATTGGAGATTTGAGTCTCTTCTCTCCAGTCCGGTGCTAATGTTTTTATATCAATTTCAGTCATGCTTGTTTTATCGGGGATGTCGAGACTCATCATCACAAAGTCTTTTGGAATGATCCCCGACGGCATGTGAATATATTTTTCCAGCATTGAAAGTGAACGGCTATCGGAGGTGTAAATGATCTCGGTCCCTTTGGAATTCCACCGTCCGCCCGCTTTGGCGGAACCCGCACCGGAAAGAGACGTGGAGAAGTTCTTTTTTGTTAATCTATACACCTGCATTAGGCAAAGATCCCGTGCTCGATCCTTGTCAATTCGTCAAGAACCAACTCTTTTCCGTATGACGTGCTTAACAATTCAATGGGTTCCGTACCGCTAAATGCGGGTATGGGTACATATAGCCAGCGCTTGAAGATCTCTATTTCCCCAAAAACCTCTACACCCCTTTTTATGACCTCTATCATGCCGATGATCTTTTCTGATTGAGAGGCCTTGAAACTTTTGTTGGAATTTTTATATCTGTCCAGTGTCTTTGGGGATATATCCAAAAAACTTGCCCACTCATCTTTGCTAAAGGGTGTATTACTTTGCATAGTCTCGAATATGGAATAGGATAAGCCCGACGTGATCAGATGATTAAGTTTGATCTTGTTTTCAAAAAATGTGCGATATTCCAAACCCACATTTTCATTCACCTGATTTTTTACAAATTGACCCACAATATCGTATAATACTTTTTCAGTATTATTGTTTTGAGTGAGTATTGACTTGTCCATTGCGCCTCCGGTCATTTGTCCAAATATTATAGACAAATGTCCATATAAGCAAGAAAAATATTGGTTTGGAAGATAAAAGATGTGAAACGTAAGACGTAAGATGTAAGTGGTAAGGGGTGAGAAGAAAGAGAGTACGAGTGTACGAAGCGAAAGGACGAGAAAATATAAACCCCGAGTATATCGAGGGGTTTAACACAATAATAACCCGGGATGAAATCCCGGGAAAAAGGAACACTAGATAAAACAACCCCGAGCGTTGTCGCCTGCCCAGCGTAGCCTTGCGCGAAGATGGGAGGGGTTGAACTTGTTGAACCCCTTTAGGGTTCAGTTTGTTATGGGCAAGGAATTATATTGTTGTTCGACCCTTTCGGGGTCTCCGTGAATATCGAACATCGAACAATTGATTAACGAATTATGAATTAAATGACAGAAAAGGAATTTAGATATTTACTTCGATTGTTCAATGGTTCGATTGTTCTAATGTTCATGATTCAAGGAGACCGCAGCGCGGTCGAATATCGTAGAAATATAACTCACAATAAAATAGAACCGCAGCGCGGTTCAATATAAAAATTAAAGAACTTGTTGAACCCCTCCGGGGTCTCGATGAATATCGATCTTCTACGCTAAAGCTACGAAGATTAAAAACACCGAACAATCGATTAACGAATTGTGAATTGAATACCGAAAAACGAATTTCGGAAGTTACATCGATTGTTCGAATGTTCTGTGTTCCATATTCATGATTCTCACGATATCCATATCATCTCCACCCAAACAACTTGCCATTCGTCATCTTGTTTTTCAAGTAAGGCTACCATGCCGCAACCGGCAAGCGGAGCAGAAACCCAGCTGTATTCCACGACCGCCAGAAGGCCGTCATCGCTGATCCCCGGCCGGGTAAAGCCGGTGAATCCAGAATAGGGTTCTGATTCCAACGCATCCTTCAGCATCACGTAATCCGGCAGTTTGTCCATATTCAGAGCATAGCGGATCCGGTTTGCATTATTGTAATTATTAAGCAAGGATTCAGAACCGATATTGTCCCGTTCAAATACGATATACAGTGAAGGACAATTAGTCGATGTCGTGGTTAGATCATAAACATCAATGGTTCCCAAAGGATGTTCGTGCTGCATGATGCTGTCAAGTACAGCCCAAATGACCGCATGCTCTTCATTGCTCAGTTCGGGCGGCCCTTCCGGTTTAACGACACATGAGATCAGCGCCAGGCCGGCTATCACTACAAGAATTATTGAACGTTTCATATTCATCACATAAAGTTTAAATGGTTTTCCGCACCGTGACAGACATAGAGATCTCCCCTCCTTCGCCGAGGCACCGGACGGCACGGCCTTCGGGATCCGTCTGTTGACGGACTGAACCCGTCAGCGAGTAGCTGACGTTTCACCGACATTCATCGGCGCAGGCAGGATGACGCAAAAGGGGCACTCATAACTCATCACTTTTAAGAGATCCAGGTATCGAACCACCATCTTACCATCCACTGGCCGTCAATCTTTTCAAGGATGATGAGGTATCCCTGGCCGGCATCTCCCCCGAACTGCCAGCCCAGCTTCATGACGACCATGTTCCCGTCTGAAGAAAATCCCGGTCGTGAAAGCTCAATAATACCGCAAGATAGCGGATAACGACGATAATATTCCTGCCAGTCATCGGGATAGTTATAATTGGTCCAAATAGCATCCAGGTCGGCCCGGTAAACAGTATGTACAGGATCAATAAGATAAATTTCATTTAACGTAAGAGGGAAGGTGTTCTTGATAAGGAAATCACCTAGCATCAGGGTGTCGTAATGAAACCCACTGTCATCCAACTTGTATTGGTAAGAAAAAAACTCCGTATATCCGAAAGTTGTTTTAACAACATGAAGATAATTTCTATCGTAAAATCTGCTTCTTAGAACGGCATTTAAGATCTGATATTCTTCATCCGCACCATCAATATCCGGAAAGTCGCAGGTCCAGATCAGGGTCTTATTGCCGGCAGTTTCAAAGAAATCCGTGAGATTTCCATCACCACCGTTCCGCCAACCACCGTCAGGCTCGCCCAATTGAGTCCCTGAAGAATCATAGACATGATTAAGCCCCCAACCGAAATACTCGCTGACATAATAAACTGTTTGACCGTTGTACTCATAGCTCCAGATAGCCTGAGCATAAGAGGTATCCGTTCCGTTTTCCGCGGATGTAATAAGGTCATCCAGCCAAATGCCCGCATCCTCAGGAGGAGGATCGAAGCAAGCCACAATGAGAATAATAAAAAATGCGCTGAATAAACAAATTCGCTTCATAAAAAAGTCCCCGTATTAAAAGTAAACGTGTATTGCAAGAAATTGACTGCTAGTTCTCACCTCTCAGTGCCCAGCGCTCAGTGCTCATCTCACCGAAGGCGGCGAAAGTTCGTCACTCATGGGCGCCAAACGCGACCGGGCGATCTTGTAAATAGGACTGTTCGTCATGTTGACCATGCTTCCTTTATTCTCGGATATGAGTTTTTCCACCCATTCGGGCATCTCAACATCATCACTAAAATCCAACTGTATGCCGGCCGTGAAAAACATGATCAGGGCGACGGCGATCATTAAAAATTGCTTCATCTTATCTCACCTATTGTGCGTTGTTGAAACTGTTTATTTATCAAGTATTGTAATATGTGTCGTAAATTCTTAAAAATCAATTGTTTTTAGAACTACGATATTAAAAAGAAATATGTTCCAATGATTGTAGTGAGTATAGGATATGTCATTCTGAACGAAATGAATCAGTCGATTGACTGATGAATGAAGTTGAAGAATCTATTCATGATATGGAATTAAATGGCAAGAACAGATCCTTCGACTGCATCCCTCCTTTTGTCGGGATTCCACTCAGGATGACACAAGACGGTTGCCCGTTCACGTCCTCAACATTCACCAATGTTCACCGTTTACTATTTACTGCTTACGTCTTTCTTCTTCGTCAACAACGACACCACAACCAAGGTGATAAAACTCAGCGGAACGGAAATAATGGCCGGGTTATCAATGGGCATGGGTGCTTTAACTCCCACCAGATGGTAAATATTATCATAGGTGGTTTGTGATAGCAGAATGATCGTCATGGCGGAGATCAATCCGACAGTGATAGATGCGATCACACCCTTTGCAGTGGTTCCTTTCCAGAATAATACCATAATGATCGCCGGCAAATTCGCCGATGCGGCAACGGCAAAAGCCCAGCCCACAAGGAAGGACACGTTCATGCCTTTAAAGATAATACCCAAAATAATGGCGATGACACCGACGACAATAGCGGCCAATTTACCGATACTGACTTGTTTTTTATCTGTGAGATCCTTCTTTGATATTTTAGCTACCAGATCATGGACTACAGCACCGGATGATGCTACGAGCAAACCGGAGACCGTTCCAAGCACCGTGGCAAAAGCAACGGCGGAAATAATGGCAAAGATGGCAACGCTGAAATCTCTCGCCAAAAGAGGTGCAGCCATGTTCGAATTGGTCAGGTCCAGTACACCATGTGTCATGGAGCCCAGTCCCATAAATAGGGTCAAAATATAAAATAGTCCGATCGACAAGATCGCCACAATGGTGGATTTACGTGCGGCAGCAGGAGAGGATACGGTATAGTAGCGGATCAAAATATGTGGCAGGGCGGCGGTTCCAAAGAACAGGGCCAGCATGAGCGAAATAAAGTTCATCTTGTCGCGTCCGGTCTTGACCGGAAATTTCTGACCGGGTACAAGGATCTCTTTTCCCGGAGTGGGGTGTTGATAATAGATCGTAACTTTGTCTTTGCCGTCCATTACAACAGCTTTATCCCACCGGATAACCGTACTGTTCTTGATCTTTCCGATGAACTTGAACATTCCCAACGAACCTGTATTTACATTAGTCTCACCTTCGATATCGATCAGGTCACCAACCTGTTTAAAGCGTCCATCTTCCTTGGGAGCACCGTTATACAAAATCCCGCCATCTGCAAGATTCGTCACAAAAAGTGTTTCTTCCAGGATATTCTTTTCTTTATTGAGCGACCAGATCGTCGCTTTGCCATCGATCATGACTTCAATAAAGGTTTTTCCCTTTGCTTCCCACCGATCGCCGATAATTTTCGATCTATCCTCCAAGGCGATATTTTGCCCGTCTGTTGATTCGAGTTTCAGGGTATCGTATTCCGAGGTTTTTAATCCCTTGCCCAGCACCAGCACAACAAGAACAATGGAAAAGATAATAAGCAAAGAACCTTTCAGGAACTGGACATAGGTTGTGGATGCCATGCCGGCAGTCGCCACAATAATAATAACCACAATACCGACCAAGATCACACCCACCCAATGCGGCCAGCCAAGTAGCGGTGTTACAAGGGAACCGGCTCCTACCATTTGCGGGATAAGATAAAACATCGAAACAATGAGCGTAGAGATCCCGGCTGTTATCCTAATGCCTTTTGATTTGAATTTGGAATCCAAGGCATCGGCAAAGGTAAATTTACCCATACGTTTAAGCGGTTCGGCAATAACAAAGAGTGCCACCATCCAACCCGCAAGATATCCTATAGAATATAAAAAACCGTCAAAACCATAGACCGCGATCATACCGCAAATTCCCAGGAAGGATGCTGCTGACAGATAATCACCCGCAAAGGCGATCCCGTTCACACTCCAATGGATCTGTCCGCCTGCGGTATAAAATCCTGCAGATGAGCTGGCGCGTTTGGCAAAGTAGCGGGAGATAAATAGAACAAAAGCAATAAAAGCAAAGAATATGATAACGGCAAAAACAGAAGGTTGATAATTCACTTGACCCCTCCTGTCGCAGTTTTATCGTTAGTATTCAATTTCTTTTCGTATTTATTGCATAGCGCATTATATATCAGCGCCAATATCAAGGCAAAAACGATCAGTCCGAGTCCATAGACAATGGCAAGATTCAAATGGCCAATATCTTTCCCCATTAATTCGGGTTTCATGACCGTCACGATAATAAATCCAAAATAGACAATAGTGTAGAGAAGGAACATCCATAAACCGATCTTAGTCTTGATGCCGGATGCTTTATCTTCTACGTTTTTTGCAGCTTTTCCGTGTAGCATGAATTCTCCTGTGTAATGAAATGTCTAGTCTGCGATCAAATACATTTACTCAGTTCGAAATGGGTATCAGGGTCCGGTTCTGTGCTTCCTATAGGGGTTTTTCCATATATATTGATAAAATCGTATGAATATGGGGGGAAATATCTGAAAATTCAATAAGTTTATAATAAATCGTAAGACGTGAAACGTAAGACGTAAATGCAGAAGAACCTCACACACCTGTCCGCCATAGCCCCGATCTTTCGGGGCGGAGGCTGGAAAGCCACGAAGAGTACAAAGCCGACAAAGAAGAGAGATATGGGTTAAACACAAAGTTTTAATAAGGCATAAAGGAATATACCTCTCACAAAGGCGCAAAGAGCACAGAGTCGACAAAGAAGAGAGATCTGGGTTAAACACAAAGTTTTACAAGGCACAAAGGAATATGCCTCTCACAAAGGCGCAAAGAGCACAGAGTCGGCAAAGAAGAGAGATATGGGTTAAACACAAAGTTTTAATAAGGCACAAAGGAATATACCTCACACGGAGGCACGAAGTGCACAGAGTCGGCAAAGAAGAGGTATCTGGGGTAGGCACAAAGTTTTATAAGGCACAAAGGAATATGCCTCTCACAAAGGCGCAAAGAGCACAGAGCCGACAAAGAAGAGAGATATGGGTTAAACACAAAGTTTTACAAGGCACAAAAACAGATAAAATATATCCAACAAATACAATATCGTCATCCTGAACCCCGATTACCAAGACCAAAACAAGTATTATTTTACTAAAATCGGATTTACA
>CAYNBL010000063.1:0-13568 GCA_964395205.1 uncultured bacterium
TCACTTTGTATCAAGTTAAATGCCACAATTCTTGCTTTCTCCATAATTGGTCTGTCAGTGAACATATTAACAAATTTAAGATCAGGAAGACCGTGCTGACGAGCACCGAAAAGATCGCCTTGCCCACGTTGGCGAAGATCTTCTTCTGAAATTTCAAATCCATCATTACTGTTTTCTAATATTTTAAGACGCTCAGTGGATGTTTGGGTTTGATTGTTTTGAACAAGAATACACCAGGAAGCTTCACTTCCCCTACCTACCCGACCCCGGAGCTGATGCAATTGACTTAAACCAAAACGCTCGGCATTTTCAATAAGCATGACAGTTGCATTGGGATTATTTACACCCACTTCGATGACTGTAGTACTCACAAGAAGTTGAATTTCGTTGTTCATAAAAGCATGCATGACTTGTTTTTTATCGTCTTTTTTGGTTCTGCCATGCAACATTTCCACTTTAAAAGCTCCAAAACGCTCCTTCAATTCATCATAACCAATTTCAACAGCTTTCAAATCAATCTTTTCAGATTCTGTGATCAAAGGGTAAACAACATATATTTGTCGCCCGGCACACATTTCCTTTTCAAAGAAATCATACACACCCGGCAATCGTGAAGGCAACACTACCTTAGTTTTAACAGGAATACGTCCTTTAGGCATTTCATCAATAATTGACACATCCATATCACCATAAAGTGTCATGCTCAATGTTCTTGGAATAGGTGTTGCGGTCATAGCCAAAGTATGTGGATGGTAGCCTTTTTTTATCAATGTTCCTCGCTGATCAACACCAAAACGGTGCTGTTCGTCAATGATCACCAAGCCCAAATGTGAAAATTGCACATCTTCCTGGATCAAGGCATGTGTACCTATCACAATGGGAATTTTGCCAGAAGAAATTTCAGTAAGTAAAAGGTCGCGTTGCTTTTTAGGCGTTTTTCCTGTTAACAGACAGCAATTAACACCCAAACGATCAAATTCATTTTTGAAGTGTTCAAAATGTTGGTTTGCCAGGATCTCTGTCGGAGCCATAATTGCGGTCTGAAAACCATTTGCTGTCATGATTGCCGCTACCATCGCCGCAACCAATGTTTTTCCGCAGCCAACATCTCCTTGCAGTAAGCGGTTCATGGGTCTATCGCCTTTAAGGTCACTATAAATCTCTTTTAGAACCCGCTTCTGCGCATCCGTTGCCTCAAAGGGAAGATGTTCATACAAATTTCGTAAAATATCTCCGGCTTTTTTACACTTTGCATGATTCTTTTGTTCTTGTATTCGTCGTTTTTTTATTGAAATAATGCTTTGTAACATCAAAGATTCCTGGAATTTAAAACGATAAAGGGCTTTATTAAGCATATCGGAAGATCCCGGAAAATGTAATTGCCGGATCGCATCAGTAAAGGGCATTAAACCACTTTCATTTCGTATTATTTTAGGTATAGGATCTGGGAAATCCGGATGTAATTTATCAAGGATCAAAGCAAATAATTTCCGAAACGATCGACTGGTAAAACCGCTTTTTCGCAGATCCTGGGTCAAAGGATATACAGGGATAACACCACCGGTATTTAATGCATCTTTATTCGGATCAATAATATCAAAATCCGGATGTGTCATCGTGTTACCACGATAGAATTCAACTTTACCATAAACCGAGACGGTATCACCGGGCTTAAAAGTCTTTTGTATCCATTCGCTTCCATGGAACCAATTCAAGGTCAAAATTCCTGATGTATCTGCGATCTCAATTTTTAATATTTTTCGTTTTTTTGTCGGAATGAGACGGACACGTTGAACTTCTCCCACGACCGTGCATTCCTCTCCAACAATAAGCTGTCCAATGGGTTTTACCGAGCGACGGTCAAGGTAGGCACGAGGCACATAATATAATATATCTTCTAGGGTATGAACACCTACTGTAGCAAGTGCTTCACGTCTTTTTTCACCGATCAAAGGTAAATTGACCACATTTATGTTAAGATCTTGAAATGTCATGAATAAAAGTACGAAGCTTAAAGCTTAAAGTCAAAAAGATAATCTATCCAACTCAGTGCTTTTTATCCCATAAAAACTCCAGCACGTCCCCAAATCTTTGGCGCCAATAGCTTTCGTTATGTTCGGCGCCTTCATAAATTTTAAAATTTACTTCTCTGCCTTCTTTCCAACCTGCAGCAATTAAAGCATTCCTAATTGGAATTTGATTTATCTCGATTTCCATATTCTCACCTTCTTCCGTTCCGGCATCCAACCAGAAACGAATGGGATACTTTTTTGGATGCTGTGCAATAAATCCGATAAGATCATCCCGACATACGCCAAAAGCAGATGATAAGGCACCAACTTTGGAAAATATATCTTGATACTCAAGAGCCAAGTAGACCGAAACCAATCCACCCATTGAGGAACCCGATACAGCTGTAAATTTTCGACCTTTTTTTGTTCGATAATGTTTATCGATATATGGCTTTAAGGTTTCAACTAAAAATCGACCGTATAATTGGGCTTCGGCATTGATCTCTTGTTCATGATATTCAAAGGGGAAAGGCGTATATTCATCCAAGCGGTACCGGGGATGGTTTTCAATGCCCACAACGATCATCTTGGGTATTTCCTTTCCTTTGATCATTTTTTCGAGCGTTTCATCAATCCCCCACTCTCCCGAAAATGATGTTGAATCTGAAAAAAGATTTTGTCCATCATGCATATACATAACCGGATATCGCTTTAAACTGTTTTTATAACCCGGTGGCAAATAGATCCACACACGTCGGGAGCGTTCCAGTTGCGGCATATCAAATTTTTCAATCATTTCAACATTTCCCGTTATAGTAGATGTGTTTTTCCTATCTGCCCAGGCCTGTACTTTATAAGTCTTTCTCAGGAAATCCTTTTTCAATTTTTCCAAACGATTGACCCTATCATCACGATTGCTGAGAACTTCAACTTCATCCCAGGAGCCCATGGTAAATTTAAATTCCACATCATCTATGTGTAAATTCATTGCCAATGTATACAGACCGGTTTTAACTGGAATCAGTTTATATGCCGAATCAGCCGGATTCCATAGGTTAAAATTTCCAGCAATATAGATCTCTGCACTATCAGGTGTACTATCCGGAATTCCCACATCAATGATCCACTGAGTCATTTCTTGCGCATTGATCATCGCTCCCAAAAGAAGTATAAAGACCAAAATATAGTTGATTTGCTTCATATTATTACTTTACTGATTACTTCTATTCCCTTGAATATTCCTTTGCTACTGGATAAATATATTTTTATTTTCCGTAAACAACAAGGAATCATCTTATGTTCAATACCTCACGCATTAAATTTATCCTTATAGCTATCTCTCTGCTTTTTGCAGGAGGTGTACTTTTTTACTCGCAAACCATCGTCAGCGATCTGCGTGAAGAATCTGAACAGTCCCTGATCTTCTACACGGAACTTTATGCTCGTCTTGCGGGAGATGCGGAATTTTCCGATTATGGCTTCTTCTTTGAGGAGATCATCCCGCGTATTTCTTTCCCAATTGTTATCACAGTGCCCGGAACCAATGATATAAACGCCTGGAAAAATATTCACGGCATTGCGGATACGGCAGATGTAACCCCGGAATTAAAAGCAGAATTGCTGGCCCTTACACATAAAATGGATGATAACAACACACCTGTTCCATTGATCATTGAAAATCAACCCGTCGGGATCATTCATTACGGAGACAGTATTACTATACGTCGATTGACATGGTTGCCATTTATTGAGATCCTGGGGGCTTTTGTGATCATCTTGGCAGGCTTCCTCGGTTTCCAATATATTCGCGGAAGCGAAAAGAAATTTATCTGGGTCGGTCTGGCTAAAGAAACGGCTCATCAGCTGGGGACCCCCATATCCTCTCTCATGGGTTGGCTTGAAATGATTCGAATGAAATTGGGCGATGATGATGAGATCACTCAAGAAATGGATATTGACATTAAACGTCTTGAAAAAGTATCTAATCGTTTTTCCCAAATCGGAGCAAGAGTCAAGTTACAAGCTATTGCGGCATCTGACCTTTTTGAGAATGTTAAAAGTTATATTGAGCGACGTATCCCACAAAAGAACAAATCAGTAGAACTTAATTTTACGATGAATGCAAAAGGGAAAATTGATGCCAATCCCGAACTGATGGAATGGGCTCTTGAGAATCTGATCAAGAACGGCGTGGATGCTCTTGAGGGTAAACCGGGTAATATTCATGTTCGTTTTCAGCAATCTAATTCATCCATGATAATTGAAGTGGAAGATAGCGGAAAAGGGATTCCCGACAACCAGTGGAAAACTATTTTCAAGCCCGGATTCAGCACAAAAAAACGTGGCTGGGGTATGGGTTTATCTCTTACAAAACGCATCATCGAAGAATACCACAAAGGCAAAATATTTGTCCAGAGGTCAAAAGAAGGTAAAGGGACTTGTATTAGAATCGTACTTCATGCCTCTGAAGAAGTCGAAGAGTCTAAAAGTTGAAAAGTTGAAGTTTGATAGTTGATGATTGAAAATATTATAGAAAGGGCGTAATAAATACGCCCTTGTTTTAAATGGCTTTTATTATTTCAAGCTTTGAAGCAATTTTAATAAATTCTTTCTCTCGGCTATAACAGCACTATGGCCCAGATCGCTGTATAACATCAGCACCCGATCATCCGGCATGACCTCAATATCCTTGGAATTTCCCTTAAAATATGGAATTGATACAGAATCACATTTTGCCATAAAACTTTGTGACAAATCAAACGTACCCCCATTCTCTGTGTAAATATTAACTAAGCGCCCATTGTAATTTAGCAGCCAGTTCAAGTAATCATTTTCATCCCAGTACAAACCGTCAAAGATAAATACATCGGAAATATATTCGGTATATCCCCCATACCTAAGAATACGGGCCATAACATAATAGCCGCCACTGTGACCAAATAATATGATTCGACCTATCTTCTTTGTGCGAATGATCTTATCTGCTTTCAATGAATCGAGTAATTCATCTATAAATCGCTCAAAGCCGCCTTCATCGCAAAGCTTTCCGTCAAATGAATCCGGGGCTAGCTTCGGTCCTTCGGGAACAACAAGCAGCATATTTCTTTTGCTTTCGTTCAGTTGTTCATCAAGAGCAAATTTAGTGATGCATTTATCAACCGAATTACCCCAACCATGGAAATGTATGAGCAGGTTAACCGTGTGTTTTTTCTTGTAATCAAGAGGGATGACCACGCCAACAGAGCTGTCGGAATAATGTTCTTTATAAGAATAATGAATCTCTTTTCGCATATAGCCGTCCGCTCTATCCGGATGAGGAAAAGGTGCGGTATTTAATTCATAAGTTATTCTCCTCGGTTCGACCGAACAGGAAAACAGCAAAATTGTAAAGAATGCAATCAAGATTGAAGTGAGTATTCTTTTCATAATTAGCTCCATTTATTGAGTAAATGTATCTTTTCTTCATCTATAATCAAAATAATTTCTTATTGAAGAGACAAGGCATTGCCTTGTCTCGGCATTTATTTGATTAGTTAATTTAAAAACTTGAGGCAAGTTGATATATGCACTATATTGCCTTCATGTTGAAGCCGATCAAAATCAATGATTTGAAAATTGATAACCCCGTATTTCTTGCTCCTATGGCAGGAGTAACGGATAAACCGTTTCGTACCTTGTGTAAATCTTTTGGTGCAGCGGTTGTTTTTACGGAATTCGTCTCTTCGGAAGGGATTGTCAGAGAAAATGACAAAACCATCAACTACATGCGTTTTGACGAGATCGAACGGCCTATCGGCATACAGATCTTTGGTCATGATCCCGAAACTCTGGCCCGTTCGGCACAATATATTGAAGAAAATCTTAAACCCGATATCATTGACCTGAATTTTGGCTGTCCCGTACCGAAAGTCGTCAAACGCGGAGCGGGATCAGCCATTCTAAAAGATCTGGACCTCTTGGAAAAGATCGCAAAATGGGTCGTTCGTGCAGTGTCTCTTCCCGTAACGGCAAAGATCCGTTCCGGTTGGGATAATGGCGGCATTGTGGCTGTAGAGGCTGCAAAGCGACTGGAAGCTCAGGGCGTATCATTGATCACGGTTCATCCTCGCACAACGAAGCAGCGTTATACCGGCGAGGCTAATTGGTCTATTATTGGCGATGTAAAAAAAGCCATTAACATACCTTTGATCGGTAATGGCGATATTCATACACCCGAAGATGCAAAACGTATGATCGACGAGACCGGATGCGACGGGATCATGATCGGTCGTGCAACCATGGGCAAGCCTTGGCTGTTTAGCGATGTTATAAATTACCTTACACAAGATAAACTACCTCCGGAACTGACAAAAAAACAGATCGTGGAGAGTTTTTTCAAGCATCTTGAATTACAAAATAAACATTATTCATTAATGTATGCAGGTAATTTATTTAAGCCGCATGCAGCAGCATATATTAGAGGCATGGACGGTGCCGCCCATATGCGTTTTGAGATCAATCGATCGAAAGATATTGATGCGATTAGAGAACTGGCAAAAGCTTTCTTTGCCTCCTAAACTCACACACTTGTCCAACGTAGCTTCAGCGAAGTTGGAAAGACACAATACAACAAAATGTATGTCATCCCGGACTTGCCTGTCGGGCGAAGCTCGAAGAGCGTAGACTGAATCCGGGATCTTACTTATTTGACAATGATTTTTTTGACAGGATCATCAACCTGCGCTTAAGCTTCGGCCGACAGGCAGGATAAACAGGATTAGGCTAATGTCTTTTTCAATTCATCATTATTAAACCTTAAGCACAAAGCATAGATATGAATAGATCCTTCACTTCGTTCAGGATGACAATTTAATTAACTTTAATCTTTATACTTTTATCTTGAATCTTCTTTCTTGCTTCTTGTTTCTTGTCTCTTGAATCTTTAAATTGTTTGATGTATTGGAGTTCAATTTAGTATGAAAAAAGACTTAGATAAAATGACCATTATGCCGCCGACCATGCGCATTTTGCCGGTTGAGGGTATTATTCCCCTTCCGCATATTATTTTTCCGGTCATGATACGTGAAGAGAATTTACTTCAGTTGATCAACGATGCATTAAAGACAGATAAAACCATTGCTGTATTTACCCGTATTATCAATGATGAAATGGATGAAGACGATAATGAGATCTTTGAGATCGGCGTCGCATGTTCCATCCTTAAGATCATTCAGACAGGTGACGGTTCTTCACGTGTTTTACTGCGCGGGCTGCATCGGATCAAGATCGATCGAGACTTGGAAACACAGCTGGAATATCGAATCGCGATCGTTAAAAAACTTGATGAAGTTGTTGCTCCAAAACTTAAAGCAGAAGCATACATTAGAACTATTTCCGATCTTTTCCAGCGCATTATCTCCATCTCCCCTATTTTCCCAGAGGAAATACAGGATGTGATCTTTGCCATTGAAGATCCATCAAAACTTTCGGACCTCATCGCTTCGTCACTGAGCATCCAAATATCAAAAAAATATGAATTCTTGAAAGAATTGAATGTCGCAAAACGACTTGATCTCTTGGTAAAGGCCTTGCAAAAAGAATTCAAGATCATTGAATTAAACGCTAAAATCAATGATCATGTCAATAAAGAGGTTAACCGTCAGCAGAGGGAATTCCTTTTACGCGAGCAATTGGAAGCCATCAAGAAAGAACTTGGTGAATCGGATGAAGATGAAGCCGATGTAATAGAAATGAACAAAAAGCTTGATAAAACCAAGCTGACTACCGAAGCAAAAAAAACCTTAGAAAAAGAAATTGAACGGCTTGCTTTGATGTCCCCCTTCTCTTCGGAATATACCGTCAGTAAAACATATATAGATTGGATTCTTGACCTTCCGTGGGGTGCCTACACCGAAGATCGCATTGATATTAATGAAGCCTCAATAATTCTTGATGAAGATCATTATGGTCTTAGTGATGTTAAGGACAGAATTCTTGAATTTTTATCGGTCCTGAAATTAAAACAGAATGCAAAAAGTCCTATACTATGTCTCGTGGGCCCACCGGGTGTTGGAAAAACATCCATCGGCAAAAGTGTTGCACGAGCAATGCATCGCAAATTTATTCGATTTTCGGTCGGTGGTATGCGCGACGAGGCTGAGATCCGTGGTCATCGAAAAACCTATATAGGTTCCATGCCTGGCCGGATCATTCAATACATTAAAAAATGCGGCTCACAAAATCCTGTTATTATGCTGGATGAAGTGGATAAGATCGGTACCGATTTCCGTGGGGATCCCGCTTCTGCTTTACTGGAAGTATTGGATTCCGAACAAAATAAAGATTTTCGTGATAACTATCTTGAGATCGCCTTTGATTTGTCAAAAGTTTTTTTCATTGCGACTGCCAACACCACTCACAGTATTCCCTCTGCCCTTTTGGACCGAATGGAATTGATTTTCATGCCCGGATATATTACACCTGAAAAAACTCAGATCGCAAAACAGTTCCTTGTTCCAAGACAGATCGAGCAAAATGGTCTCACAAAGAAAAATCTTCGCTTTTCTTCCAAATCCATTGAGCTGATGATCGAACATTATACTATGGAGGCAGGTGTTAGAAATCTGGAACGCGAAATAGCAAAAGTTTGCAGGAAAAGTGCACGTGAGTTTGCCAAAGATGAAAAACATGAAAAGATCACTCTAAATGCCGATAATATCGAACAATTTCTTGGACCAAAGAAGATCTTCAAAGACAACTTACCCTTAAAGAACGAGGTCGGTATTGTTGTTGGCCTTGCTTATACTGAGAGTGGAGGCGATGTCCTACCGGTAGAAGTTACACTTATGCCTGGAAAGGGGAATTTCAAGATGACCGGTCTCTTGGGGGACGTTATGAAAGAATCGGTTGAAACTGCGATCTCTTTTTTAAGAGCTTCCGCACATGAATACGGGATTGAGCCGGTACAATTTATGAAACACGATATTCACATACATTTTCCCGCAGCGGCGATCCCAAAAGACGGGCCTTCGGCGGGAGTTACGATCACAACAGGTGTCCTTTCTTGTTTGACTGGCAGAAAAGTAAGACATAATGTAGCTATGACGGGCGAGATTTCTCTTCGTGGCCGCGTACTTCCAATTGGGGGGGTTCGTGAAAAACTCACAGCCGCAAAACGCATGAACATTAAAACCGTCATTTTACCCAAGGCGAATCAGTCCGATCTGTCCAAAGTTCCGGATATGGTCAAAAAAGGGATCTCCTTTGTATTTGTTGATCATTTTCGAGATATTGTCGACAAGATTTTAATTTAAGATTAAACGCAGACAACTGCGTTTCATTTAGATGCTATTTGACATACACGCTATGCCCACCGTATCGCGTTACGCGTCACGTGTTTCGAGTTACGGTTTTTTAAAGATAACGTTTAATTACTTAATAGGAGGTTTGTATGAAACAAACTAACGTCATCATTATGGGTGCCGCAGGTAGAGATTTTCACAACTTTAACACCTTTTTCAGAGGTAACGAGGACTTTAATGTCATTGCATTCACTGCAGCACAGATCCCCGATATCGACGGACGGAAATATCCGGCTGTCCTTGCGGGCGACCTCTACCCCGAAGGTATTAAGATCGTGGATGAATCAGAACTGTCGGAACTCATCAATGAACATGATGTCGATCAGGTTGTGTTTTCATATAGCGACGTTCCTCACGAAGTAGTTATGCATAAAGCAGCATTAGTAAATGCTTGTGGCGCTGATTTCATCATGATGGGCGGAAAACGGACGATGTTAAAATCGACAAAACCCGTTATCGCTATAAATGCAGTAAGAACCGGATGCGGCAAATCCCAAACCACACGACGTGTGGTTAACATTCTAAAAGACATGGGACTTAAAGTCGTCTCTGTCCGTCACCCCATGCCCTATGGCAATCTTGCAGAACAAGCTGTACAACGCTTTGCCTGCATTGATGACTTGAAGAAGCACAAATGTACCATTGAAGAAATGGAAGAGTATGAACCCCATATCGCAATGGGTTCTGTGATCTATGCCGGTGTGGATTATGAGGCTATTCTTCGCGAAGCGGAAAAAGAAGCCGATGTGATCCTTTGGGACGGTGGAAATAATGATACCTCATTTTATGATGCCGATATCATTATTACTGTAGCCGATCCTCATCGACCGGGTCATGAAGTCAGCTATTATCCCGGTGAAACCAATCTGAGGATGGCTGACATTGTTGTGATCAACAAGATCGACACAGCAGACAATGATGATATTGAAATGGTACGACAAAGCATACGGGAAGCAAATCCGAATGCGATTATCGTAGATGCTGCCTCTCCGATCACTGTTGAAGATCCTTCAGTGATTTTTGGTAAAAAAGTCCTAGTCATTGAAGATGGACCAACATTGACCCATGGTGAAATGGAATACGGTGCCGGTATGGTAGCCGCTGTCAAATTTGGTGCGGAAGATGTTGTAGATCCCCGACCCTACACCGTAGGCAGTATTACAGATACTTTCAAAAAATACCCGGAGATCGGCGTATTGTTACCCGCCATGGGATATGGTGAGCAACAAATGAAAGATCTTGAAAAAACAATTGAAAACACTGAATGTGATGCAGTGATCATTGGTACACCCATTGATCTGCGTCGTGTGATCAAGATCAATAAACCCACCGTTCGAGTTACTTATGATCTACAGGAAATCGGTCAACCGGACCTGAAAGTCATTTTGAACGAAAAGATCCCGAATATTAAAAAATAGGTTACCATGAAAGAACAGACACTTGCTTTGATAAAACCTGATGCAATCTCAAAACGTTTTCAGGGCTTAATTATACACGACATTTTGGATGCCGGGTTTGAGATCAAGGCAATGAAAATGCTTCACCTTTCGCAAGAACAGGCGAAAGCATTTTATGAAGTTCACAAAGGTAAGGACTTTTACGAACCGCTGATCGCATTTATGACCAGCGGTTCAATTATTGCCTTACACTTGGAAAAAGAAAATGCAATAGCGGATTACAGGACATTAATGGGTAAAACGGATCCGGAAGTTGCAGCTGCCGGGACCTTACGGCATAAATATGCCGAAACAACGCGCCGAAATGCGGTACATGGCTCAGATAGTCCTGAAAATGTAAAAAAAGAGATTGCCTTTTTCTTTTAAAAACATGAAATTACTATACTAATGTATAATTGGAGGTTCTTATGAACAAATCCATTAAGCTTACGCTAATAGTGTTGGCTTTTTTCATGATAATAGGCTGTTCAGGCAATCAGGGTGTATTGGTAGGTGATACCGTAGATATTGAAAATTATAATCGCCCCTCAAATATCGTCAAATACCAATGGTCATTCGATACCAAGCCCCCCACATCAAGACTTGATCCTCGGGATTTCATTCCCTCCAACTATCATCCAAACGTAACATTTATTCCGGATGTACCCGGAAGATATATTGTTCGTTTAACTATGATCAATAATGAAGGTAGTGTTCTTCATAAAAATTTCCTTTTTACGGCCGACCGTCAACCGGATTATTTGGCAAATATTGAAAAAAAAGAACCGGTAACTGAGGTAAAAACGACCCGTAAACCTCCTAAAGTTATTGAGATACCTGTTGTGACAGAAAAAGTCATACTCACAAAGACAACCGTTACAAAAACACCTAATGAGTGGCAAGAAGCTCCAAAACCGGGGCAAAATCTTGAAGAGATTGAACAGGAACCGGCATATTCTACTAAATCCGTAACCGAAGTAATTGAGGAAAAGAAAAAACCGGTTGTTTTGAAAGCTAAAGAAGTTGCCAGTTCACCTTCAGTTTCAGTAGCGAATGTCAATAAAAATGCAAAATATACCCTTCAGGTTTCCAGCTCAACCGTTGAAGCATATGCTGTAGAACTTAAAGACAAATTGATCGCTCAAGGTTATGATTCCTTTATCCAAAAAGCGGTAGTAGAGGGTATTATGCGATATCGAATTCGTATCGGGCATTTTACTACTTACGATGGAGCCAAAGCTTATCGTTTAAAGATGCTAAATGAGACCGATTTTGAACCTTGGATTGACAAGATCAAATAGAGAAAATCAAGTATTTAATATAGTCTAAACTTCTGTGTCAAAACACTTGACTAACAGTATTTTCTATCATATCTTTGCAGGCTATGAAAATTTTGCTATCACACATTTCTGTTGATAAAACGCTCTTTGACTTAACAGGTAATAAGGATGAATTTGATATCCCCGAACTGGCTGATGATATATCGGTTAAGGTGTCGGCATATCAGTCTGCAGAAAGCTATACTTTCTCAGGTAAGATCTCAACAAAACTGAATTTGAATTGTGATCGTTGTCTTGAATTATATAAAAAGACCGTCAATCATAACTTCGAAGTGATCTATACTTCTGAAGAAAATATTGATAAAGATGATCACATCATGTTTCTCCCTCCTCAGGAGGTAGAGATTGATCTCAAACCTTATGTGCATGACACGATCATGCTGAACTTACCTTTTAAAAAGGTCTGTTCGGATACTTGCAAAGGTCTGTGCGCTTCTTGTGGGTTAAACTTAAATCATCATGCCTGTATCTGTAGCAAAGATAAAATTGATCCCCGATGGGATTCTTTAAAAGAATTGAAGAAAACGCTTGAAAGTGCGGAGGAATAATGGCCAACCCAAAACGAAGACTGTCACACACACGTGGTGCAAAACGTAGGACTCACTATACGTACAAAGCATCAACAGTCTCAACCTGTGAACATTGCGGGCAACCTAAAATGCCACATCATGTATGTCAGCATTGCGGTTACTATAAAAATAGACCGGTTATTACACCAAAAGAAAATTAAATTAATATCCGTAGGTAAACTATAAGGACGAGCATTATCGTTTTTATAGTTTACCCGCCATATTTTATTATGGTAAATATCCTTGATAAAATCAAGTCTGTATATTTTTCCTTCTTCCCGAACAAGCCCCATAAGCTTGCGAAGAAGGTTTACGGCGTTTATGCCTATTCTTTTGATGATGAAGATCTATTAAAACAGGCTTTCACCCACACTTCAGCTATTGATTATGAAACTCAAACCAAAGTTGATTCCTATGAACGTTTGGAATTTCTTGGTGACGCGGTTATAGAAATGATCGTGACTCGCTTCTTGTTTGAACAATTTGCTGATGCTAAAGAAGGTGAATTAACACAGATGCGAGCAAAACTGGTTAACCGTACTACTTTAGCATCTATTGCACGGGGTTTACATTTTGGCCAGTTTCTACTTTTAGGTAAAAGTGGAGAAAACGACAACCTGAGAAATTCTTCTTCTATTTTATGTGACATCTACGAATCGTTTATTGGAGCATTATACCTTGACGGCAGTTTTAAGGCGGCTTATGATTTTACTTACCAAACACTTCTTTCGAAACATAAACGTCTCTTACCGGCCGCCGAGATACAGAATTACAAAGGGAAATTGCTCGAATACTGCCAACAGCATGGAATGGATATGCCCAAATTCGTAACAACGCATGAAGAAGGTCCCGCACATGGGAAATACTTTGA
>CAYNBL010000064.1:0-13352 GCA_964395205.1 uncultured bacterium
TTAAAAAGGGAAAGAAAAATTCAATTTACAGATCATTTTTTGGCCAAATAGCCTCAGATTTTGATATTAAGCCTCATAAGATCATTAAATTTTTTACGTTTCACAGATCAGAAGTTTTTACGACTTACGTTTTACATCTCACGTCTTACGATTTAATTTAATTCAACGACTTCTTCATACACGGGAATATAGGTAGACCATCCAAGTTTTTCATCAATAAGTTTTTTTAAGTTCGCGCTTGATTCGGGTTCCCCGTGAACAATAAAGGTTTTCCTTGGAGCTTTTTCAAAATTTCCCAACCAATTTAATATCTCATTATAATCCGCATGAGCCGAAAAATCTGAAATAGTTTCAATTGCTGCAGCCGATTTTACCTGTTCGCCGTGGATCTTGATCTTCTCATTCCCACTCTGAAGTGCTCTTCCACGTGTTCCTTCAGCTTGGTATCCCACAAAAATAATACTGTTCTTCGGGCTCGGTAACCGGCGCTTCAAATGATGGAGGATACGTCCACCTGTCATCATTCCACTGGCAGAAATGATAATGCAGGGTTGATTGGAAGCATTGATACGTTTTGAGGCATCAACACTTTCAGTAAATTCAGTTCGCTGGGTCAGAAGTACGTCAACACCTTGTTCTTTCAAGGCTTTTGCTGCTTCATCGTAGATCTCTGTATGTTTCGAATAAAGTTTCGTTGCTTTAATGGCCATCGGACTATCAACATAGACCGGTAAAACGGGGATATCCCCATCACTTTCCAATTCACGAATAGTGTAAAGCAGCTCCTGTGTACGTCCGACTGCAAATGAGGGTATCACTACGACACCTTTTCTATTTATCGTATCATTAATAATACGTTTTAATTCATTTTTTGGATCACCCTGTTCATGCAGGCGATTGCCATAGGTCGATTCTACAAGGAGATAATCGGCATCATGCACAATGGATGGATCTTTTAGGATTGGGCGCTTAGAGCGGCCCAAATCGCCCGAGAAAACGATCTTTCTTTCCTCACCGCTCTCCTCTTTCCAGCGACTGATCACAAAAGCCGAACCAAGAATGTGACCCGCGTCCTGAAATGTCATTAAAACCTCATCAGTTGGACGAAAAGGTGTCTCATATGGGATACCTTTTAATAATCCTATCGTCTTTTTAGCATCCTCGATGGAATATAAAGGCATAGCGGGACTGTGCTTTGATGTCCCCTTTTTATTGGCATATTTTGCATCTTCTTCCTGCAGGTGAGCAGAATCAAGAAGCATGATCTCCAAAAGATCTCGGGTCGGTTCAGTGCAATAGACAGGTTTATTATAACCCTGTTTGATCATGCGGGGTAAATATCCGGTATGATCGATATGAGCATGGGTCAGGACGATGGCATCAAGATCGTTAACATCGATCTTAAGCGGAGTCCAGTTTCGTAAACGCAGTTCTTTCAGACCTTGAAAGAGCCCGCAATCCACCATGATATTTGAATTTTTATGAGAAAATACATATTTTGAACCGGTGACAGTTCCGGTCGCACCAAGAAAACGAAGTGAAGCCATCGTGATACCCTCTATTTTGTTTGATTAAAATAATCGATCAGAGCAGATCTGATCTGCTCAGTAAACAGCTCTTTACCGTGAGTATTCATATTAATACCGTTGCTAAAATAGCGATTAATTGAAAGTCCTGCATTACTCATTTCATTTGTACGAGCTTGCAAGTCAATATGTTCAATGTTTTCTGATATGGAATTTTGTCTTATCAGCTCATAAAACTGCGAATCCATCCGAACACGGAAAGCATCCAATTCCAATGCTTTTCTATAATATTCAAGAGCTTCTTCAGTATTTTCCTCATGCTCTGAGATCATTGCTTTACAGTAGTAATAGATTGCTGTTTCCGGCTCCCATGCTTTGAGATCATCAATCCAGCGTTCAATAGTAAAACGATCGGCATTATGAACCAATATTGCACATTCTTGTGCAAATTTCTCATCTTGTAATTCTTTATCGTCAAATAGCGAACGATACGGTCTCGTTTTGATATTCACAGGCATGGAGACAAAGAAAACAGGGCATTCGCTTTTTTTTGCAATATTTTTTAAATTGCGTTCGAAATATGATCTGGATTCCAAATAGCTATTGGATTCATAAGCCACGATCCATTCATCCGGATCTCGGGGTGGAAATACTTCTTGGGGTTCTTTTTTAGTATAGATAAATCGATCCAAAATTTGGATAAAGCGATGGTTTTTCATTCTTATAAAGAAATTCAGTCCCCAATAATTATCAATATCCTGCATCCAGATGCTTTTCCGGGGAATACCATAGAACTCATTTCCTCCCGTCACAACTACACAGGCATCTGCATTATAACGGTTTATACAGGAGACAAGCCGTCTCATTGCAAAACTATTCGTATATGGCACCACTAATTGCACAATATCATAATGGACAGAATCTTCATCGTTAAAATCAGGAATGATCTGTTCCTTATTTATATCCGGGAAGGCCGAACAAAGGGTTTGATCTCCGATCAAAAAGACTCGGTAGGAATTTGCGGGTTTTTCGCGGGAAATTTCTTGTGGTAAAATCTCTACATCGGGAAATTGCTTAGGCGAAACAAAGCGACGGTAATAGATAGGATTCAGCTCATAATACTGATCATTATCAGATTTATTAAAAAGAAGATATGACTCTCCCACACCGATAAAACGCAATGCCAATTCAAGCAATATCACGATAAGGATCGGTGAAAATCTAAAAAATACATCATAGGCTAGTCGTCTGAATGATACTTTCATATTACATCGGAAACGGTGTAGAACCGGAATTTGCTCCTAAAACAATGATTAAAAAGAAAAGGAAAAGAATAAACAAGGATACCAGAATATAATGGTGCCGGTCAAAAACAAAATCAACCATGGTCTTTAACAATGATCTGAATTCATTCATGATAATTCCTTATCTTTTCTTTAATATACATAAATGTTCGCTTAGACTGCAATCATTCATCATGCTTTTTAAAAAATTTCGGCAATATGAACAGATTTGTGATATTGATGACAACATGGGCCATAGCCGCAAAATAAATACTTCCACCCTGGGAAACGAAATAGCAAAGGGAAACACTGATCAAGAATATCCATAAGGTTGACCAAAACCCCTGAACACCTGCATGAAGAAGAGAGAACACCGCAGATAGAAGCAATGCTGCCCATATCCAATGTGACCATAAGGGAATGATAGCCATATAAATGAATCCGCGGAACATGATCTCTTCAACGACAGAACCACTGAGCGATATACTGAGTGCCCACCGTTTTTGCTTTGGCGTTTCCGGTAGCATATAGTCTGTACGATGCAACCAAGTCCGGATATTTTTCCTTCCGATAACCGCAATTAATAAATCAAATACAGATAGAATGATCGCCAAACTAAGACCCGCTATGGTCCCCCAAACAAGATCCATGATCAAACTGTCAGGCCGAAATAAACCCTGTAGATTTTGCATCCAATTTTCAAGTCCGGGATGAATAGAAACGGAACGGGCAATGATAATTGAGATAAGAACATAAACAAAAAGAAGTAAAATCGACATGACAGCCTGTTGGATCATCCCAAGAGAATTCCATAACTGATCCGGAGTAACTATTAATTTTTTTTCAAATTGAGGTTCATTATCCAACGTATGTAATTCCTTTTCCCGGTTTTGAAACCCAGCTGTTATCTTTAATAAAATACCTCCATGGTAGGTCTTTTCCATGATTAATACCGATTCGTGTGGAGTAACCTATCATATTCTCCGCTAATTTATCTCCGGCTTCGATCCAAATCTTGTTTTCACAGAGGTCAATCCCATTTTCTGAGCGACCTATTTTCAAAGCCTTGCATAATTTTGCCGGTCCATTAGTTACATTTGAGATCTTCTTTTTATCAGATGTAACTTCTCCGTAACGATGAACAAGCATATCTTCAATTCCATCAACAGGTTCTACAGCACGGATCAGGACCGCATCGCCCTGCCCGATCTCACCGGCTACCACATTGCAGCAAAAATGCATGCCATAAGTAAAATATACGTACAAATGACCAGGTGCACCGAACATCACTTTATTACGCGGTGTTTGTCCATTAAATGAATGCGCCGAAGGATCGTCTTTTTGAGCATAGGCTTCAACTTCTACAATACGAGCCGATAATTGTCTTCCATCATCTAAAATTCTTATAATTAAACAACCAAGCAAA
The DNA here is from genome assembly GCA_964395205.1 of uncultured bacterium. GTDB lineage: Bacteria > Fidelibacterota > Fidelibacteria > Fidelibacterales > Fidelibacteraceae > M50B103. The sequence goes on from CAYNBL010000064.1 coordinate 4,236, forward strand.
CGGGTTGCTAAAACATGTAGGTGTTGTTTATAAAATGATCGGGATAAAGGAGCGTGCATCATGATCTTTTTAAATGCTCATGCAAAAATTGCAATGCCTCTAGATAGCTTTCTTCTTTTTTACCATAAAATTGTTTTATGCAAACATCTTTTGTCACGGATATGGAGCGAAATTCTTCGCGCTCGTAAATATTTGAAAGATGTACTTCTACAACAGGTATAGCTAAGAGTTCGATCGCATCCCTAATAGCATAACTGTAATGTGTAAACGCCGCCGGATTAAGGATAACTCCCTCTGAGATCTTGCGCTGTCGATGCAACATCTTAATGATCTTTTCTTCTGAATTGAACTGGTAAATACTAATATCCAATCCTAATTCTTCAGCTTTTCGGCGGATCTTTTTATTCAATTTATCAAGTGTCAAAGTACCATATTGTGTTTTGTCCCGATGGCCAAGCATATTAAGATTAGGACCATGAATAACACAAATTTTAACATTCTTTTTTTCTTCCATGCTCATGAATCAGCTCCATTGGTATAACGTTCTTTTAACCATGTTAAGGTTTCTATTACGGTATCGGGTGTGATATCATTGACGATCACAGGTGATCCAATATCTTTTAGGAGAACAAAATTCAATTTACCGTCCCTGATCTTTTTATCTCGCATAAGAGCCATCATTGCTTTATCAATATCCAAAGCATCCAGGGTATGTCCAAGATTAATTTTACAAAGTGAATCGATAGCCCATCCACCCTTGACGCCATCCAATCCAAGCTTTTCCATGCTGATCTTCAATGCTGCGCACATACCGAGAATAACGGCCTCACCATGTAGAAAATTACCATAACCGCAACTCTTCTCTATTGCATGACCGATGGTATGTCCAAAGTTTAGTAGCATACGGGGGCCGGCTTCCTGTTCATCTTCGGAAACGATCTCTGCTTTTATTTCTACAGAGCGACGAATGATCTCCGATACCAGTTCCATATCTTTGAGTTCAAGAATAGTCTCTTTGTTATCAAAACAAGTATTCAAAAGTGATGCATCTCTGATAAATCCATATTTAAGGATCTCCCCAAATCCACAGATCAGCTCGCGGGTGTCCAAAGTTTTCAGGACAGTCGGGTCGATCAAAACGACCTTTGGCTGGTAAAAAAAACCAATGAGATTTTTTCCCTGAGAGTGATTAACCCCCACTTTTCCACCAACCGAGGAATCTACTTGTGAAAGTAAAGTGGTCGGTAATTGAATAAAAGGTAATCCACGATATAAACTGGAAGCAACAAATCCGGAAACATCGCCGACGATCCCTCCGCCAAGTGCCACGATCAAACTGGAACGGTCATATGCGTTCTCAATAAGTTCATCGTATAATTCTGATACCGTCGAGAGATTTTTATTTTTTTCACCGCTGGGCAATAAAAATACATCAACCTTATAACCTGCTGTTATGAGTGACTTGATCACTCTTTCCGAATAAAGTTTCTTTACTGTTTTGGAAACTAATAAGGCGACCTTATTTCCCTTTTTAAGGAAGGGCTGGACATATTCACCAACACTCATTAATAAATGCTGATCTATCATGACCCGATACGATCGTTCCGCAATGTTTACTGCTACTTTTTTCATGCTAATTTATCTTCTATTTCTTTTGCGATCTGTTCGGGATCAAAAAGATCTGTTTCAATAGTCAGATCAGCTTGTTCATAAATGGAAATACGTGACATTAATATATTTTCAATGTGTTCTTTTTTAATTGGTTTGGGCAGTAATGGTCTGTCCTCATGCTGAATTCGCTCTAAAATTACGTCACTGCTGCTTTTCAGCCAAACTATCTTTCCCAGCTCTTTCATCCAGGTGAAATTACTTTCCTTCAACGGGAAACCACCGCCTGTCGCTACAACAGAGGGATTCTCCAAATTTAGTCCAAAAGCCGTTTCAGTTTCATAAAGTCTGAAAGCCTCTTCCCCTTCTTCGGTAAAAATAGACTCAATACTTTTTCCGGATCTCCTGATGATCTCTTGATCCAGATCAATAAATGTAGAACAAATATGATGCGCCAATATCTTCCCAACGGAAGATTTACCGGATCCCATCATCCCGATGAGGAAAATATGTTTTTTTATATCTTTCACGCTTTCAAATATCGTTCTTTTATGGCATCCCATTGATCAGCACCAAAACGGGTCAGTATGGCGTTAAGTATAGGTCGTGCAATCAGATTTTCCGCAACGACTGCAGCTGCCGGCAACGCGCAAGTATCACTGCGTTCTTTATGGGCATCTGCTTTTTCCATACTTTTTATATTAAAACTTTCTAAAGCTTTTGTCAGGGTGGGAATAGGTTTCATCACCGCATTGATAACAAGCGGCTGGCCGTTGCTCATACCGCCTTCCAATCCACCGGCGTGGTTTGATACTCTTAAAACATGAGCACCCTGAATTTTAAAAGCATCATGATATTGAGATCCTCGTATATCGGCTGCTTTGAAGCCATCACCGAAAGAAACACCTTTGATCGCCTGTAAGCCCATGATCTCGGAAGCCAAAGCTGTACTTAATTTATCGTCCCAGTGAACATAAGAACCCAAGCCAAGGGGTAAGCCGAAAACGACAAGCTGAAACACGCCCCCAATAGAATCACCTGCAGCTTTGACACTGTCTATCTCTTTTCTCATGGCCTTTGCTATTTTACCATCTATACAGTGCACATCGGAATTATCGGCTTTTTTCAGTAAGTCTTCATTTACTTCTGACTGGGATACTTTGATTTCACCCAGTTGAGTAATATGTGAATAGATATTTATTCCCAACTCTTCCAAGAACTGACGACATACTGCACCGGGCAGGATCCTTGCTGCCGTTTCTCTTGCAGATGCACGCTCCAAGACATTACGAATATCGTCAAACCCATATTTTATAATTCCAGGATAATCTGCATGTCCGGGACGAGGGATATCAACTTTTTCCGAAACATCGGATTCAACAGGATCCATCTTATATTGCCAATTCTTAAAATCTTTGTTTTGTACCATGAGGGTCACAGGTGAAGCTAGCGTCATACTGTTACGCAGACCGCTTAGCACGGCAACCTTATCTTGCTCAATCTTCATTCTACCGCCACGGCCATAGCCCTGTTGACGACGCCAGAGCTGATAATTTACTTGCTCAATATCTAATTGAAACCCGGCAGGCAAACCCTTGATAATACAGGTCATTGCAGGTCCGTGACTTTCACCTCCGGTCATATATGTAATATTCTCATTCATATTTTGCTCCAAATCGTTCGTAAAACTTAAGATACGTTATTTATATGCGCAATGGAATGAATTATTGAATTCACGTCCACTGCGCTATAATATTCATCCCCAAACCATATTTTCTGAGCTTCAATGGCTTGATATACCAACATTTTCATGCCATTCAAAGTAGGAATTCCTTGCTCTTTTGCTTTTAATTCAAGATATGTCGGGCAAGGTGCATAATTTAGATCAAAAAGATAATCCCCTTTATCAAGCTCAATAAAGCCATCCGGGATCTCGGGGATCTTTGCGCCTCCGACCGGAGTACAGTTTATCCACAAACGGGGAATCTTGGGTAAATGGTCAAAAATATTTATTTTAAGACTCGTATTCATCAAATGTATAAATTCATCTCGCTCTGATCTTAATTCTCCACCCTGTATGGTTATGGCATTAAATCCGAGCTTTTCAAGCCCAAATGCCACGGCTCTGGCTACACCGCCATACCCAACAATAACAGGATGATAGCTAATATAATCCGCTATGTTTTCCTTGATCGAGCGAATAAAGCCAAGATAATCCGTATTATAGCCTTTGCAAATACCATTACGGAAATCAACCGTGTTAACGGCGCCGATCTTTTCTGCAATAGGGTCAAGTGCTTTGCAGTGATCCATGATCGCTTGTTTATGTGGAATGGTTACATTAAAGCCGGAAAACTGTTCACAAATTTCCGGGATCGCTTTGTCCAATTCACTTGGTGATAGATCAATAATACTGTAATCCATAGGTTTTTGACTGATCAACTCGTGGATGACCGGACTCAAAGAATAGGCAATCTTATATCCTAACAGTGCAAATTTCATTTTTTACTTATTCTATCTAAAATATTATAAAAATTCGGATAAGATATATCCACAGTTGACCAACCTCGAACATATACTGGATTTTCGCTAATTAAACCGGCGATTGAAGCGGTCATTGCAATACGATGATCACCATGAGCATCAACTTCTCCGCCCTTTAATTTTATTCCACCTTGTATATTCATGCCATCATCAAATTCTTCAACCTCTGCACCGATATTTTTCAACATGGCTACAGTCGATGAAATGCGATCACTTTCTTTGTATCTCAATTCCTTGGCGCCGCGAATGGTGCTAAGTCCCCTTGCCTGAGTTGCTATCAAAGCAAGAAGCGGTAATTCATCGATCAGACCGGGAACCTGTTTGGCACGAATGTCAAATTTTCGTATAGCTGATGAACGAACGATCACATCACCCGCCGGTTCTAAGTTTTTATCTTTTGAGATCAAGTCAATATCAGCTCCGGAACCTTTGAGCAAAGAGACAAAAGCCGTACGGGTCGGGTTCATAGACATTTTTCTCAGAAATAGTCGACTTTTTGGCAACAAGAGACCGGCTGCAATCCAATATGCCGCAGATGAAGGATCACCGGGAACCGAGTAATTAAATCCTGGGATCGAACGTCGTAATGTATGTACAGAAATAATATTTTTATTTTGAAAGACCGGGATATGGAACATTTTCATCATTTTTTCCGTGTGGTCACGGCTTTTAACCGGTTCTTCCACAAAAGTCTTGCCCTGAGCGGATAAGCCTGCAAATAATACACAAGATTTAACCTGTGCACTGGCCACCGGAAGAAGGTATTGTATTCCATTTAACAATTTGCCGTTGATCTTCATGGGTAAATGACCATCTACAGCATTTATATCCGCACCCATTTTCTTTAAGGGATCTATAACACGTTTCATGGGACGCATTGAGAGGGAGTCATCACCGGTCATTGTAACATTAAGATTTTCCCGTCCGGCAAGTAAACCTGTCATCAAGCGAACCGTTGTACCTGAATTACCGCAATTCAAGATACCGTCCTGAGGTTGTTTCCAGCCATTAATACCCGGACTATCAACATCTACTGTAAATTTACCTAATTGAAAGTTCACACCCAGTTTTTGCAAACACGCAATTGTAGAAAGAGCATCCGCTCCAATGTTCAAATGCCTGATCTTAGAAACGCCTTTGGCAATTGCTGCAAACATTAATGCTCGGTGACTCATGGATTTATCACCCGGAAGCGTGATCTGACCGCGTACTGAGTCTACTGGTTCTATAATTTTAATATTGTGGTCGAGCATATATTCGTTTAAGGGTTTAAGGTTTAATGTTTACAGATTACAGATCACTGATCACTGATCACTGATTATTCTTTGATAACTGTTACAAAATCAGTCACATTATATTCAAGATCCTGAATATCTTTATCAATTATTTTAAGGGCATATAGGTTTTTACACGTATGTGAGGCAATAATAAACGCATCGTTTGGTAACTTACTTTCCGATAACATTTTTGCTGAAAGTGCCGTATCCTCTTCTTCAACCAGCAAAACATCCGAAAAATGTTCTTTAAGATAGCTTTTACATTGGCGTAATGCTTGAGGGTGTGAATGAATTGAACAAGGTTTTTCTACAGAAACGTCTTTCCGTCCCATTAAACATTGATTAACAATAAATGGGAAGAAACCGGTGATCTTGCAATTGTGCTGTGCCAGACCCTGAACCGTTTCAAGCACCATGCCACCCACAGCGTTCTGTATCGGTAGCAAGCCGATTTGAATAAAACCAAAATTCAATGCATCGTAAACTCGTTCTGCCGTTGTAAGACAGAATATTTCTCCCTTAGCAATGTGATTGTTCTTAAGCCAACGCTGTCCGGCTTCCTGAGAGAAACTTCCCTCATCCCCCATGACACCTAAGGTAAACGGACCGGAGTATTGCATGTTTTCTTTGCGGATATTTGCTGAAACTTCATGAGTAGCTTGCAAGAACTCCTTAAACATGTTCACGGATTGGGGATTATAAAGCAGCATATCACGAAATAGTTGCGTGGTATCATTATCACAGAAACGCTCAACATCCCGCAGCATATTATAGCCTTTTGTCGGGGTATTGGTATTCGGAAGATTCATACGTTTAAGTACATTACCCACAAAATGGGTTACACCCTGAGAGTAGGCTATGCTTCTGTCATGTTCGGCCGAAGAAATTATCTTTGTAAAGAATCGCCATGAAGCAAATACTTCTGACCATAATGAAGCTAGCTCGGGATATTGGTCCGAGGGGGTAATGATCATGAGATTGTGTTGATTGGGTGCATAGGAATCCGGTCCAAACAGAGGATGAACTCCAAGATGCTTGATCTTGGGAATATTGTTATCCATCCATTCAATCGGCATGGTTTTAACGGATGCCATATCAATGATCGTTGCATCTTTAGAAAAATGAGATGCATTTTCCTTAATAAATGATTCCATTGCAGAAATAGGAATACATAAAAATATCACATCTTGTTTCAAGGCTGTTTTTAAGTTCACAAAATGGATATTTTTCTTTTCATCGGGGAATACTTCCGTATTATTTTCATATACCAATACAGATCCGTATTCGGATAAAATATCTACCCATAACTTTCCAAAACGTCCATATCCTATAACAGAAAAGGTCAAATTATCAATATTAATTTTTTGCAATGGTCTTCCCTAACGCACCGGCTATAATCTTAATTTCTTTCATTAACTCATTGAATTGTTTAGGATACAATGATTGTGCACCATCGGACAATGCTTCGTCAGAATTATCATGTACCTCAACCATAATGCCATCAGCCCCGGCAGCAATAGCTGCTCTTGCCATAGGAATGACCAGATCGCGCTGACCCATGGGATGGCTTGGATCCACAATGATCGGTAAATGTGATTTTTTCTTGATCACCGGTACCGAAGAAAGATCCAGTGTGAAACGGGTTGATTTTTCAAAGGTCCTTATACCACGCTCACATAAAATGATCTTCTGATTACCTTTGCTTGCCAAGTATTCCGCTGAATTTAACCATTCTTCCACTGTGGCGGAGATACCACGTTTTAAAAGAATTGGTTTATCAAGATGAGCTAACTCTTTTAGCAACGCAAAATTCTGCATGTTTCGTGCACCGACCTGGATCACATCAACATATTGTTTAAAAAGAGGAATATCAGAAATCGCCATGATTTCAGAAATGACAGGTGTACCATACTTATTACCTGCCTCACGAAGATAGATCAATCCTTCTTCACCCAGCCCCTGGAAAGCATAAGGCGATGAACGCGGTTTGAAAGCCCCGCCACGAATAAAGTTCGCACCATGCTGAGTAATTTTTTTTGAAATATTATCCATTATCTCTTTGTTCTCAATTGAACAGGGACCTGCCATCACGGCAAGCTCATTTCCACCAATTGTAATATTTCCGATCTTTACCTTAGAATTTCTCGGATGAAAAGCACGAGAACACATTTTATAGGATTCGAGAACACGAAATGCAGTTGAAACACCTTTAAACGATTCAAAAAACTCCGGGGTTAGATTTTTTGTATTTCCAATAATACCATAAACGGTATGTTCTTCTCCCTGGATCGGATGAATTTTAAAACCATGTTCGACTAGATAATCACTGACATGTTTCATCTGCTCATTACTTGCATTCGTTTTGAATACAATAATCATGTTTTCGCTCCTATATTGTTATTAAATATCGTCTGAAAACAAATTGGTATTGGTTTCATATACCTCTTCCGCAGTGTGTTTAGACAGAATATCTACCTAAAGTTTCCCAAATCAATCATAACCGATGTCGAAAATATTTTTTATTCCCTGTATCAGTTTTTTGCAATGGTTTTCCCTAATGCTCCAGCTATAATCTCAATTTCCTTCATCAATTCTTTGAATTGTTTAGGATACAGTGACTGTGCACCATCAGATAATGCTTCATCGGGATTATTGTGAACTTCTACCATAATTCCATCTGCACCGGCCGCTATAGCAGCACGTGCCATTGGAATTACTAATTCCCGCTGTCCCATAGGGTGACTCGGATCCACAATGATCGGTAAATGTGATTTTTTCTTGATTACCGGTACAGAAGAAAGATCCAGTGTGAAACGGGTTGATTTTTCAAAGGTCCTTATACCACGTTCACATAAAATGATCTTTTGATTACCTTTGCTTGCAAGATACTCAGCTGAATTCAGCCATTCATCGATAGTTGCGGATATGCCTCGTTTAAGCAAAAGCGGTTTATCGACATTCGCCAATTCCTTAAGAAGGGCAAAGTTCTGCATATTTCGTGCACCGATCTGAATAATATCGATATATTTTTCAAAAAGAGGAATATCGGCAATAGCCATGATCTCCGAAACAACGGGAGTTCCGTATTTATCACCTACTTCACGAAGATAGACCAATCCTTCTTCTCCCAATCCTTGAAAATCATAGGGTGAAGATCGGGGTTTAAATGCACCTCCACGGATTACGTTCGCACCGTAACCAGCTATTTTATTGGAAATATCATCCAACATTTTTTTGCTCTCAACAGAACAAGGACCTGCCATAACTGTTATTTCATCGCCTCCAATAGTAATATTACCTATCTTTACCTTAGAATTCAAAGGATGAAATGCTCTTGAACATCGTTTATAAGATTCCTGAACACGAAAAGCATCAGAAACTCCGTCAAAGACTTTAAAGAAATCTGGAGTTAGTTTTGCAGTATCACCAATAATGCCATATATAGCTTGTTCCTGTCCCTGGCTGGGATGGTAGTCAAAACCATGTGTTGTCAGGTAGTTCTCAACATGAGCCATCTGCTGTTTTGTTGCATTCGGTTTGAATACAATGATCATGTATTCACTCCTTTATAATTTTAAATTGGGGACAGCACCGATCTCCAAATCGGCAAACCATCCTTTTCGATAATACATTACACCGGTCGCCGCGATCATAGCGGCATTATCCGTACAATATTCCAAAGGTGGAT
>CAYNBL010000065.1:0-2645 GCA_964395205.1 uncultured bacterium
CGGGCAGGGGGCTTTGCAATTCTCACAAGCGTCTTTTAGTAATTGGACGGCTGGAGGCGTAAATGCATTGTCGCTAAATGCCTTCCTAACGTATTCTGCTAATTATAAGCACGAAAAATTATCCTGGGATAATAATCTGGATCTTGGGTATGGTCTTCAAATAAGTAATGGTGTCAGCCAAAAAACAGATGATAAGATCGATCTTTCGTCTGCTCTTGCCTTTGAGTTCGGTAAAAATTGGGATTATTCCGGTATGTTCAGTTTTAAAACGCAAATGACACCGGGATATAGTGATACTGTTTTAATATCGAATTTTATGGCACCTGCGTATATGCTGGTATCTGTTGGTATGACCTATAAACCCAGTGATAATTTTAAATTAATGCTTTCTCCAATAACAGGTAAAATGACGGTTGTAGGTAATCAAATTCTATCTGATCAGGGTGCATTTGGAGTTGACTCAAGTAAGAGTTTTAGGGCTGAATTCGGTGGCTTTGTCAAAATGTCCTTAAAAAAGGAAGTACTTAAAAATGTTTTATTACAAACAAAGCTGGAATTATTCGCCAGTTATTTGGATAATCCTCTGTTCATTGACGTGAATTGGGATCTTATGCTTTCAATGAAGATCAACGAATTCTTGTCAGCAAATATCTCCACACAAGTGATTTATGATCATAATGTAAGTACAAGTGTTCAGTTTAAAGAAATGTTTAGCTTTGGACTGTCTTTTTCTCTCTAACATAAGGAAATAATAATGATCATTAAATCATTAAAAAATGTAAAAAAGACCCCTGTAATGATGGATGGCATTAAGAACGCTTTTCGTCAGGTACCCATTGGGAAAGAGGATGGAAGTCCTAATATATCCTTCCGGGTTTTTACTCTTGAGCCGGGTGGTCATACGCTCTATCATATTCACGAATCGGAACATATGAATTATATTATCTCCGGTGAAGGGGCCATTCAGGATGAAAAAGGAGAATTGCATCCGGTGAAGGAAGGCGATTTTTCCTTGATCCTTCCGCATGAGAAACATCAATACAAAAATATGTCAGACACAAAAGATCTAGTTTTCATTTGTGCCGTCATGAAAGAATACGAATAGGAGCCGGAATGAAACGATTAGGAATTTTACTATCTATTGTGCTTTTACTTATTTCATGTGGAAGTACAACACAAACGATCCAGAAAAAAGGATCAGCGAATTTTAATGCCATGATGGCTAAAGTGGATGTATTGGTTAAAGACGAAGCGTTTGCACATGCGCACTGGGGTGTGATGATCAAATCCTTGGATAGCGATGATATCTGGTACGCACAAAATGAAGATAGACTTTTTATGCCGGCATCCAATAACAAGATCCCTTCCACCGCTGCGGCACTTAAAGTGCTGGGTCCTGATTTTAAATTCGAAACCCACGTTTTAACCAAAGGAAAAGTTCGCGGGACCGTGCTTTATGGTGATCTAGTCGTATGGAGCAATGGCGATCCAACTATGTACGAACGCTATATGGAAGATTCCAAAGCGGTGTTCAAAGCTTGGGCGGATACGCTAAAAGCTCAAGGGATTTACCGTATAACGGGAAATATCATTGGCGATGACAATGCCTTTGATGATGTGCACATCGGAGAAGGCTGGGCATGGAATTATCAGCAAGTATGGTACGCTGCACAATTCGGAGCCTTGCAATTCAATGAAAATTATGTCGATGTAAAGATCGTACCGCCGGCGACGAAAAGCGGAAAGGTTATACTCATCCCAAATGTTGAGTCCACTTATTTTAATCTTATCGCCGATTTCGATATCGTTGACAGTGGCTATAATAGAATAAATCTGAACCGTGATTTTTATTCGAATAATATTATTCTTAGTGGGCAATTGGTAGCCGGAAGCGATACGCTCGAACGTACACCGACCATTGATAATCCGACAAAATTCTATGTACACGTGCTAAAGGAAACACTTGAGGAAAATGGCATCGTAGTGAATGGTGACCCGATAGATTGCGATGAGATCGAAAACTGGATCAATGCGCCTTTAGATGAAAATTATCATGAACTTGCAACATATTATTCAGTACCGCTTTCGGAAGTAGCAACCCGTTTATTGAAACGTAGTCAGAATATGTATGCCGAAACCATGCCGCGAGTGCTTTCCTGGCATGAAACAGGTTTAGGATCCATTGAGGCGGGTCGTGAGATTATGGATTCTGTCTATACCGAATTTGGCATTGAGCCCGGAAGTTGGGCTTATATTGATGGTTCAGGTTTAACCCGATATGATTATATTTCACCTCAAATTTTAGTCAAAATATTGGAAGGAATGTATCGATCCGATTTAAAAGATATTTGGGTCGAAGCATTGCCGATCTCAGGTGTAGATGGTACTCTTAAACGTCGTATGCTGGGCACTGCTGCCGAGAAGAAGGTTCACGCTAAGACAGGTACCATTTCAAATGTTCGTGGCTTGAGCGGGTATACGACAACAGCTTCGGGTGAAAATATCGTATTCTCATTTCTTGTTAACGGTCATTTATTAAGCTCAAAAGAAACCGAACGAATTACCGATTCGATTTTAGAACTAATCTGCGAATATAAATAGTGACTGGTAACTGGTAACTGGTAACTGGTGACTGGTAACTGGTA
>CAYNBL010000065.1:2745-13338 GCA_964395205.1 uncultured bacterium
ACTGGTAACTGGTGACTGGTAACTGGTAACTGGTGACTGGTAACTGGTAACTGGTGACTGGTAACTGGTAACTGGTAACTGGTAACTGGTAACTGGTGACTGGCGACTGGCGACTGGCGACTGGTAACAAAATATAAAGAAATGTAGGGGTTGGACATGTCCAACCCTTTTTTATTGTGCAAGAATAATTTTGATGTGGAGAGAGGAAAACAAGAGAAGGAAACTCACTGATTACAGATATCTATTTTGCCAGAGGAAGATAGACAGTAAAAATACTACCCTTTTCATATTCACTGGAAACGGAGATCTTTCCATCGTATTCATCTACGATCTTTTTAAGAATGGTCATTCCCAATCCGGTACCGCTGATCTTTCGTGTGTAAATATTTTTTGCACGAAAGAATTCTTCGAACAGGCGTTCGCTTTCTTCCTGAGTCATGCCAATACCGCTGTCTTCCATTGTAATTGAAACAAAGGTATTTTCAATATTCGCTTTGACCCGGATCTTACCCTTGTCTTTATTATATTTGATTGCATTGGAGATCAAATTAGTATAAACCCTCCGGATTTCCTCGCGATCAGCTTCAATAAAGAGGTTTTTATCAATATCTACAACTAACTTTAGTTTGCGTTTTTGAATATTACTATGAAAGAATTCAATTGTTTCACGAAGCAGTTCTCCGGCATCTATACGTTCGATCTCACGTCTAACGGTTTGTGCATCCATACGGAAAATATTCAGAAGATCCTGTAATAGCGCAAGCATGGCTTCACTGCGATTCAGTGAACGTTTTAAATAATTTTCATAGAGATCGCTATTATCACCCAGTTGCTTCTCAATAACCATTTCAAGATAGCCCTTAATGGCTCCCAGTGGAGCTTTTAATTCGTGGGCGACCATATTAATGAACTCAGATTTGGATAGCTCCAGAGCTTTGATCTCACTGATATCCCTAAGAACCGACACAACTCCCAACCGTTTTCCGTCATCATCAAGAATGGGGGTGGAGTTGGCCAAAACGACTAATTTAGCGGGTGGTTCAATCACGATCTCTTCCTTGATGGAACAGGTGTTTTGATCGCGCTTAAGTATCGTATCGATCTGCAATTGCAATTTTCGGGGTAAAATATCAAAGATCTTTTCTCCAACAAGGATCTCACGTTTGACATCGATCAATTTATGAAAACGGGGGTTGGTAAAAATGATCTCACGACGATTATTGGTGATCATCAGTCCGTCATCAATGGAGTTGATGACCGATCGAAGTCGGGACTGTTCCTCGGAAATGGCCAGCAGACTGGAGATCTTTTCTTCTTTTAGTCGTCTGGCTTCCAGTATATACCATCTGCGTTCGGTTGCACGTAAAATGAGACGTTCAAGTTTATCATGCTTAATGGGTATTTTTAAAAAATCATACCCACCCATGTGAGCAGACTTCATGACAGTATCAATATCCGGATCGTGTTCCATCATGACGCAAATGGCTTCGGGGAAGATCTTTAAAATATCAGAAAGAACAGTAATACCTTTCTTATCCGGTAGTTTTGATGAAATAAGATAAATATCATATTCTTTTAAGGATGCTTTTTTAATACCTGCTGCCGCATTTCTTTCAATATCAAGTAAATAGGGCTCTTTGACAACCTGTTTAATGCTGTCGATGACCCTAGGGTCATTTTCAATTAATAGTATATGTGCGCCTGTCAGTAACATGCCAAATAATATTGATATTTCCCTCAAAATAACAGCGTTTTTTCTCTTTTCTATGTGTCTATATATTAGGGGATAAATGTGATAACAATCTTCTTTTTTGTTTTAAAAGACATTATATTTAAAGATTTAGTACTTGTGGAAACAAAAAGTGGACTCGGTGCATCAAAACAATGTGAAAATACTTAGATATATTTTAGCTTCCTTACTCATGTTAGGGATCGCTTTTGCGGAGTCCGAACCTATCGAGCTGCTACATGCCGCTACCATGCAAAAAGTGACTGAAGAACTCTCCGAAGGAATGGAGGGATCAGAAGGTACATACCTGATGTTTGATAAGAACGTTCACTTAAAACAGGGTGATATTCATCTTTTTGCCGATCGGGTATATCAATATACCGATCTTGATCTCCTGCGCCTATTTGGAAATGTCCGCATTTTTGATGATAGCGTCACGGTTAAATTCCAGGAAGGTGAGTATAATACCGAGACCAAAGATCTAAACGTATATTCACCATTGAATATTGATTATGACAGTCGTCAATTTTCAGCATTGTCCTTATTTGGTAATTTGGATGATGATGTTTATTTTGCCAAGGGAAATGTGGAGATCAAAGATAGCATTTCCTATGCCTATGCGGATTCACTTCTATTTGACCAGAAAAATGATCGTGCCTGGCTCTATGGTGAAGCCATGATGAGTGATACAGTCAATCATATCACCATGCGTGGCGCTGAACTGGAGTATCGACTGGATACGGATGAGTTTTTTGGACATAAAGATGCTTCCGTTTATGAGACCTTAGATGATGGCAAGAAACGCTTTGAAGTCTTTGCGGGAAAAATGATCGGTAATATGGATGGGGGATGGCTGATTGCTACCGACAGTGTTTATGTTCTCCAGGATTCGTCCGCGGGATGGTGCGATTCTTTATTCTACGACGATTCTCTCCAAACCGTGGAATTTTACGGTAATGCCCACTTGAGATATCAGCAAATTGATATGTACGGACCGGAAATGCATTTGGATTTTTATCGTGAGCATCTTGGCAAACTGACCGCACCCCGTGAACCCCGAGTCACCTTGAGTGAAGAGGGTTTTATTGGCGATTCAACAGACATATTGATCGAAAAAGTAAGTAATATGACGGGTAAACATCTGCATTTGGAATTCAATCGTGATGATCAACCCGAATGGATGGATATGGTCGGTATGGTGACGTCAGATTACCATGTTTTCAAGGATTCGGTGTATAAAGGCATGAACCACATGACGGCAGATACGGTTCATATTGTTTTTGAAAAAGGTGATGTCTCGGACTTGTTTGCGATCTTTGGTGTAGAAGGCCGTTTTGATCCCGATACATCCTATGAAGAAATGGACACCTCTGTATTTTATTTCGGGAATGAAGCTCATTACAGTATAACAAATGATAATATGTTTATCTATCCGGCATCAAAAATGAATTATGGAAATATCAAGTTAACGGCTGATACCATGAAGATCGACTGGGAAACCAATATTCTTTATGCCATGCCGGGTGAAGGGAATGATCTGCCTGAATTTATTCAGAATGATGATGCTCCCGTTTATGGTCGTCTTTTTGAATATAATCTTGATACTCAACGTGGCAGGATCACGCGAGGAAAGACTACCATAAAAGAAGGATACTATCAGGGTAAAACCGTTTTAAAAACAGAAGATGAACCCCTATATGTCAAGAATGGGATTTTTTCTACCTGTGATCTTGAGCACCCGCATTTCTGTATTGAAGCCAAGCAGATGAAAGTCATACCGGGTGACAGGGTCTTTGCACAGGATCTGACGCTGAAGGTCATGGATATTCCTCTGCTTTACATCCCTAGTTTATTTGTTTCAATTGAGGAAGGAAATCGGCGCAGCGGATGGATCATTCCCGGATTCGGTAATTATTCCAGTACGGGAAGAGGCTGGGCATTGGAAGGTAGCGGTTACTATTGGGCTCCCAATGATTATTACGATGCAAGAATATTGGTTGATTTTTATGACAACCTTGGCATTAAAGCGGAATTTCGTCAGCGCTATGCTTGGCGGGATCATATATCCGGTGGTAACCTGACTTTTAAATATTGGAATAATTTTTTATCGACCAGCCCCAAACAAGGATATGAGATATCAATTAACCACCCTCAAAAGATTGGGCGGAATTCAAGTTTAAATATTAATGGGACCTATACCAATGATGCTAACCGATATTCTGAAGAATTAGATCAAGATGAACGTTTGGAACAGCAAATGATTTCGAAGGCAACCTTCAGAACAAGTCTTGGTCCCTTTAGTACGAGCATCAATGCCTCGCATACTCAGGATCTGCTGACCGGAACCACAACAAGCTATTTGCCTCAATTTTCAATGTCAAAATCCCGGGCGAGTATTTTTAAAAGGAAGAGCAATACAACGCCCGAAAAGTGGTACCATAAATTTACTTATAATATTTCAACTGTTTTAACCAATAAACTAAATCATACATGGAGTGAATCTGATTCCCTTTTTTATGATACGCAAAAAAATAAATTCCAGACAACTGCCGGAGTCCAGTACAGCAACAAATTATTCGGTTTTCTTAATATATCCCCGTATTTGAATTATTACGAAGATTGGACTACGCTGTATAAAGCACCGGTCATGCAAAACGATTCGGCTTTGGTTGATTCCAACGGGAATGTTGTTCTGCAGGATACAACCGGGTTTAAACGCCGTGGTCGTTTCAATTTGGGAACCTCTGCGAGTACCACTTTCTATGGTGTATTTAATCTAAATATTTGGGGATTAAAAGCAATTAGACATACGATGAACATGAGCCTGAACTATGTTTATCGTCCCGATCAGTCCGGCAATCCCAATTATGTCTTTAACGGGATCGGTACGGATGGTGAAATACACACTTATGATTATTTCTCAAGTACGCTTTTAGGATCGACACCCTCATCGGAAAGCCAGACCTTTAATTTGGGATTTAATCATAATTTTGATTCCAAAACAGTCAATAAAGAAGGCAAAGAAAAAAAAATCAATTTTTTGAGCTTAAGTCACAGTTACAATTTTTTGGCCGATTCTCTGCGTAGCAGCTCATTTAAAGCCCGATCATCGATCAAGGATCTACCGGGAGGCATGACCTTAAATATCGATGCAACCTTTGATCCTTACGCTTATCGCATCAATGAAAATGGTACAAGCATTACCCGTATTGACCAATTGACCATTCCGCGGATGACAAAATTTAGTCTGAGAACAGGAATACAGTTTAAAGAAAAAAGTAAAAATAAAGATCAAAAATCAACCTCATCGGCAGATACAAATAATGTAGAAGTTAAGACGGAAAATCTTAGCGGACCGGCAAAGAATTCAGATCTCGGTTTTTCGAGATGGAGTGTTAATACAGGTCTTTCCTTTGTCTCAATGGCGACCAATCCATTGAATATTCAGAATAGTTTGTTAATAAATACGACCTTAAAGGCATATTTGACGCCCAAATGGTCAGGGAGTTATAGAATTAATTTCGATGTGCTGGAACAAAAGATCACCGACCAGCGAATCAGTTTAATACGCGATTTGCATTGTTGGACACTCGCGATTGATTGGAATCCGGGTAACAGCTTCTTTATCCGTTTGAATGCCAAATCGAGTTTGTTGAAAGATTTTAAGTTATTACAAAAGAAAAGCTATTATTAAATGTATCAGGATTATATAAAAATAAAATTTCCAAAAAATGCCAAAACAGCCGAAGCTCTGGATCTCTTGATGGAATCCGGGGATATTTTGAGTGTAGAAGAGACAAATAATGTTCTCACTATTCTGGATCTTTGGGAAAACAGAGAAAAACTAATTAAAAAGCTTCATGAAACCTTTCCACAAGGAGAGTGGGTCATAACAAAACTAGATGGTTGTGATTGGGATCAGAAATGGATAGATGGTTTTCAGCCTATCCGTATCAATCAAAAATTATGGGTTACTCCTCCTTGGCAAGTGGATAAAATTCCAGAAAAGCATGAGAAGATCATTATAAATCCGGGAAATGCATTTGGCACCGGAACACATGAATCAACATATCTTGCATTGAAATTGATGAAAGCGCTTCTAATTCCCGGTGATGAGGTGCTTGATCTGGGGTGTGGGTCCGGGATCCTGTCCATTGCGGCCATGAAGTTAGGTGCAAATCGGGTTCATGCTATAGATAATGATCCTGAGATTAGTGATAATTTAAATGATAATTTAAAACAGAATAAGCTAGATATGATTACGTGGGAGATCAGAGATATTTTAGCCATGGACACTTTTCCATGTGATCTTGCCCTGATCAATATACAAAAACATATTATTTTACCACTTTTAGAGCGTTTTAGCGTTGCAAAAGAGATACCGAATCGTGTAATTTTAGCCGGTTTGCTGAATGTACATCGAAAAGATATCAGGAACGCATTGAAAGCTCAGGGGTATAAGGTACTTAACATACGACGAAAGAAAGAATGGATCGCAGTTTCAGCGGTCTTACGGAGCAAGAATGAAACATAAATTTATTCCGGTCGCCATCGTAATGGCCATTCTTCTCATGTGGGGTTGCGGTCCGACCTATCCCGAGGGCAACACAGATATTTCCTATCCGGTTCCGGAATTTTCCGATGCCCGGATCAGCTTCAATACCTTGAGGCAGGAATTACATTGTGAACTCATGGTGATGTATGACGAACCTATTGCAGAATTAAATGCAGAACTGACACTTGTAGGATTTGATATCACAACATTGGAATTGACCCTAAATGATTCCGCTTTAAATGGTGATGCATTACCGGGTGATCATATTTTCTCACGTAATATCTCATTAAATAGAATAGATTCTATTGATGGTAGTATAAGCGTTCAATACGATATTCTTGATTCGGGTGTGCTTATCATCAGTTACTTTGATACCCTGAACGTGATCGCTAATTTGGCACCTGTCATTACCGAGATCACCATGCCGGATACCATCGTTAGACCTGTAATGGGAACGAAAGATCTTTTGATCTATCTTGAAGTTGATGATCCTAACGGTATTTATGATGTCATTAATGCCTACTTTCAGGTTCAAAGCAATAGCACGGGACAATGGAGCTCGGATTATTCCTTGAATGATACAGGTGAACTGGGAGACGCAACGGCAGGGGATGGAATATTCTCAACAGGATTACTAATTTCCTCCGCAAATTCAGCGGCAACAAATTATTTCCGCTTTAGGGTAAAAGATACGGCATCAAATTTTTCAGACTGGAGCCTTGACTCCGTGGTGGTGAGGTAAGGCATGAAAAAAATAATTAGCATTACATTTATTGCTTTTTTTACGATCGTTTTTGGTTCTCCATTAGCACATACATATGAAGTGAATGATTCCCTTGTTTATGAAGGTCTTGGCAGCAATGCCATTACCGATATTGTTCAAATGAATGATTCCACTTTTCTTTTTGCCAGCGGTAACGGCTTGTCCATAAGTTATGATCGGGGCGAAAACATTTATACCTATTATCCGAATGGTGAAACAGTCTCTTACGGTGCAGTCACGGGGCTTACAACTCTTGGTGAACATATATGGGTTGCAACGGCTTACGATACATCTGTGGTAGAAGGTAGCTATTATACTGACTATCCTAAAGGAAACGGGATCTCATATTCACCGGATTGTGGACGAACATGGCAGAGATTTCCCCAGTCTACAGATGGTCAATACGATACTTTGGAAGCAGTGTTTGGCGATAGTATTCCGGCCCTCCCGATTACGTCTAAAATTAATAATTTGACTTATGATCTTGCAATACAACTTACAGAAGCAGGAGATACGGTTCTTTGGTCGGCAAATTTTGCCGGTGGTACCAGAAAAAGCTACGATAATGGTGAAACCTGGCAACGGGTTGTTTTACCTCCGGATCGTTATGATGTGTTAAATTTAGAAACGATTTTGGATTTTGACCTCAGTCCTACTTCAGGTGCCTTGGGGTTTGAAAGTAATTTAAATCACCGTGCTTTTTCTTTGAGTATAAAAGGAGATACGGTAGCCGTTGGAACGGCAAACGGGATAAATATTTCTTGTGATGAAGGTGAAACCTGGATTAAGTATACTGCTCAAAATTCAGGTATTTCAGGTAACTTTATTGTTGATCTAACACAATCCGATGAGGGCACGATATATGGTGTTACACTAGCAACCCAATCAACAGAAGACAAGGGATTGGCAGTATCGAACCGAAATACAAACGGGATGCTTTTTTGGGAAACGCAAATGGAAGGTACCCGCTTATACAATGCTTTTTCTGCGCCTGCAGGACATGCATATATATCTGGAGAAGAAGGATTTTGGTATTCTGCAGACGGATGGAATTGGGTAGAAATGGGTAATATTCAGGATGCAAACGGCCAATTTCTTTTAACACAAAATATATATTGTGTCCATGAAGATGATAGGGATGTTCTATGGATCGGTTCTGCTGACGGGGTTGCCCGATCATCAGATATGGGTGTCAGTTGGGAAATATTACGCCGGGTCAATAATGATTTTGATGATGATATGGCCTTAAGCGCGTACCCAAATCCATTTTCACCTTCCAGAATGAATCAATTGGACGGGGAGGGCTATGTGCGCATCCATTGCCAATTACCAAGCCCGGGCAGAGTGAATATTGAAATTTATGATTATTCCATGACACGCGTTAAAAATCTTGTTGAAAATATAAGTGTCGCTAACAATAATGTTGAATTTATCTGGAACGGTAAAAACGGATTAAATAACCTCGTGGCAAATGGTGTTTACTTTATTCGATTGGAATATGACTGGGGCGATGGAGATGGTAAGCAGATCGCGTGGACAAAAGTAATAGTGCTGGATTAATGGTGGTATATGAATAAAATAATTAAAATACTCTTGATATTATGTTTGGTAACATTTCTTACGGCAGGTGATGAAGCAGGAGGCGTAGGAGGTGCATATTTGCGTATGTCACCCGATGCTCGGACGGCAGCACTAGGAAATGCAACAATTGCCTTATACAATGATGTTAATATTGCTCTTAGCAATCCGGCGTCGATCCCGACCCTGGAAGAGAAGCAATTTTCCTCTTCTTTTCAATTTCTCTCACTGGATCGTTCTTATCAAACACTTTCTTTTGGTGTAAACTTGCCTCCCAGCGCGGGTATGTCAATTTCCTGGATCCACGCAGGAGTAGATAATATTGATGGTCGAAATTATTCAAATGACTATACTTACGATTACAGTTGGTCACAAGACGCATTTATCATTGGATTTGGTTTGCAGATTGTTGATTGGATATCTGTTGGCGTGTCGGGAAAAGTACTCTCAGATCAACTTGTGAATTCAAATTCAAGCGGTTTTAGCGCGGATGTCGGTGTTACTGTGACGCCGGTTAAAAACTTATTAATTGGAATTGTTGTTAAAGATATTTCGGGAAAAACAACCTGGGATACTTCTTCGGAACCCTATGTTGATTATCAGACAAGAAGAGTAGATTATTATCCGACGACATTTCATTTTGGTTTAAGTTATACTTTAATGGATCGTTACCTCTTTACCGGTGCTTATAAGTACTCTGAAACGATCGAACCAACTTGGCATGTCGGTGTGGAAGCACGGGTTTGGGACGGCATATATTTACGCGCAGGTGCCGATAACGGTGCGCCCTCATTTGGTTTGGGAACAAGTTTTAAATTATGGAAAAATATATCGTCCAGAATGGACTATGCTTTTCTAACTGGGACCATGCAAGAAGGCGGAAGTCATTTGTTTACCTGGCTGTTTAATTTCTAGGAGATGGACATGAAGAAAATTCTTATCATATTATTTACATTGAGTTTGGCTTTTGCCGGTGAAGGCTTACCTGTTTTGACTTTGCCTTCCATTGCTCAGGATGGTTATTTACCTTCAAGTCCGATAAAAACTGAAAATGGAATTACTTTTTCTTATGCAAATTGGTATTTGGCAACCGATTACTCGGCAATTTCCGTAAAGTTAAATGGCTATGAAATTGGTTTTAAAGGTTTGATGTCAAATGATATTGAAATTCGCGGCGAAATCCCGACAGATATACCAGTAGGGACAACATCTTATTACAATACTGCACTTTATGTCGGCAAAAAGTGGGACCTTAATGATAAATGGAGTGTGAAAGCACGAGCAAATCTCTTAAATGAACGTCTGTTTTTTGCAACATCATGGGGTGGTTCTTTGGATGCCGAAGTAGCAAGAACGATCAATGTAATGGGACGGGTATTGGCCGGTGTTGAAAATCTTGGCTGGATGTCACCTCTTGGTACGGTAGGTACAAATGTTCCCACCCGTTATTATGTTGGTGGTGATCTTATCTTTAATTTCTTTATCGTATCGCTTAAGGGTGGTATTAATTCGGATATTGATCCCTTCTTGAGATGGGGTATACGTTATTTTCATCCGCTCTTTGAGATCAGTTATAGTCACGATAGTCTGCAACGTGTACATCATGTCGGTGCAGATATTAAATGGAATAAATTCAGAATTGGCTACGGGCAGTATTTCCATCAAGATGGTTTAGGTAGTCCGATGATGTTTTCTGTCGGAATGATTTTTTAATGTGAAAGACATAAGTGAAACTTTTTAAGTATATTTTGATCCCTTTGTTTTTTGGAGTTTTATTGACTTCTTGCGAAGGACTGATGCGAGGATCTGAACCGCCCCGAAGACCATCGGTTGATCATTTTGTTCCACCAACAGATCCACGGCTTGTTTTTTCTAATCTTGAAAATGCTTTTTTATATCGTGAATATGATATATATACACGCTGTCTGTCAGATTCTCTTACATCAGGAAAAGCTTATCATTTTTCAG
>CAYNBL010000066.1:0-12743 GCA_964395205.1 uncultured bacterium
TGCTTCATGCAACACCCTCTTTAGTGTTGCACTTTCATTTTGCTAATAACCATTAGTGAGTAATAATATGCCACAACATATGATAAATTGAAAAAGATAGAATTTAATAGTAATGTTAAATAAAAAAGCACAAAGAGAAAAAGAAGTTTTTACTTATTTCGCAATAAATTCTGGATTACTAATTAGGGATTCAAGTATTGAGTGTGTAGATCCACCTCAACCCGATATTTTGAGTGAAATTGAGGGAGTTGGAAAAGTTGCTTTTGAATTGGTTGAGATAGTTGATAATGGATTGTATTCAAATTTAATGTTGAAATTAAACACAAAAGTTTTACTATAAAAATCTTATGATAATTTAGAGAATTCAATCAAAGAAAAATTTAAAGAGTTATTTATGGATGCAATGATTTCTCCTTTTTTTGAAAAACCATACACATATAAAGTAAGAAAAAAAATAATACCAAAAGTACTTAAAAAATTAAACAATCCCAATATGGTGAATAAAGTGGGTCATTTTCCCATAAGAAAATTTAAAAAATATATTAAGTATATTTCAATTTCTAGAGGTTTGGAAAATGGTCCATTTTTTGATTCAATAGAATATGCTGGGGTTACAGATCCATATAAAATTGGGAATAAAGTAATTAATGATAAACTTCTTCACAGAGAATATATTTCGGATTACCCAATTGAATTACTGGCATATTATGATAAAAATATTGATATTACTGAAAAATATTGGTTACCTGAAATAATTAAAATTATTGAAGAAAATTTCGAAAAGAGTGTTTTTCGCAAAATATGGATTTACGATATTAAAAATAAATTGATAAAATTAGTTTATCCATAAGTCATAAGTTGAACCGCCAGATCGGCGTTCTTTGTTCAATATTCGAAATTCATTTCTCCTCCTCTCCGCTTCTCACGCATGCTGGCGGAGAAATATCTGTTCCGCTCCTACGGAGCTTATGATTCATATTAGACCGACCAACTACAAAGCTATCGTCCCTACGGGACTTAAGCTTGCCGACCATATCCGCCTCACGATTAGACAGGCCATGGCCTGTCTCTACATATTTTTGGGGTAATAGGCGCAAAAAGCAGAGCTTTTTGCATTTTATTCTCCAGCCAACTCACGACTTATGATTTATTTAACCAATACTTCCCCGGGCGACTCCAGAGTCGCCCCTACAGTACCTTAAAATTACATGTTTATGGTCAACAATCATCTTACGCCTTTTTACTTTTTACTTCTCTTTTGCCTTTTGCCTTTTGCCTTTTTACTTTATCTTCAGGCATGATTACCAATTGGTTCACTCTTCAGAAATGCGCGGAATACTTTAACGGGCAATACGCCAATACCGTATTGGAACGCTGCTTTACGTTTGAAAAAAATGAGTTGTGGCTACAATTCCGTGATCTTGCACCATTGAAAGTGCATCTTGGACAACCATTCCAGTTTATGCTTCAGGCATCTGCACCTATGCAGATCAAGAAGGACAGTGTCCGAATTTTCCCTGCTCTGGAAGGTGCAATAGTGGAAAATATCTCCATGCTACCTGGCGAACGCATTATGCGCTTTCATTTTACGAACGGATCAGATATGTTCATCCTCTTCCTCTCTAATCGGGGCAATGTGGTTTATCAGCAGGAAAACAAGCAAGACTATTTCAAGAAAAAGGTCACGATAGACCCTGAGCTCTTTTCTGTACATGACGATCGATCATATTCAAATTTGCAGGATGATCCCCGTTTCTCTCCCTATTGGAAACGAAATGCTGCCGATATCTACGGAACGGACAGGTATGATCTTATTCTGAAAACCATCGATAAGTCCAATGGACAAGAAATGGGCGGACGTTTTGTTCTTTCCGCGACAGACCCTGCTTATTCTTCCGATGAATTTTATGCCAATTATCGGAAATTTGTCGTCACGCATCTCTCTGAAGGACAATTTCATCAGGAATACAAGAATATTCAGGGACTGCTATGCAAAAAGTTGAACGATATTCAAAGAAAGCTTCAGGATACCAAAGATGACGGTAAAATGGAAAAACGAGCCAATAAATACAGATATTTTGCCGATACGCTCTCTGCTTGCCGACATATGATCCCTGCCCATAGCGAGATCTTTGACATACCCGATATGTATCAAAACGAGCTTTTTCCTTCAAAGGTAGATCTTAAAGAAGCCTCAAGTATCACCGGAAATATTGACGATTACTATAAAAAGGCCAGAAATGCCGAAACGCGTAGTGAAGAAAACCGAAGTCGTCACAAGGAATTGAAATCTGATTACGCGATCTGGGAAACTTATTACCAATCTTTTGAAGAAATAAAGGACTACCGAGCCTTACGCGATTGGAAAAAGGAACATGCCAATATCCTGAAACAGGCTGGACAAGCTGCTTCCACCGATCAGGAACGACGACCGTATCGTGAAGTGATCACCAAAGATAATTGGCGCATCTGGGTCGGTCGTTCTGCCCGCGATAATGATGATATGACCTTTAAACATGCCGTTAAAACCGATGTCTGGCTGCACACGCGGCACAGTACCGGGTCGCATGTGATCATTAAAAAAGACGGTAAGAAAGATGTTCCAAAACATATCATTGAACACGCCGCCGCACTGGCCGCTCGTTATAGTGATGAAAAACATAGTTCATTGGTTACGGTTGTCTGTACGGAACGGAAATACGTCAGCAAACGCAAAGGCATGCCGCCCGGTAAGGTTCATTTTCTGTACGAAAAAGATCTGATGGTTAAACCGGAAGAAATATAAGACCTCACACAAAGTCACTAAGTACACAAAGCCACAAAGAAGAATTAATAATGCTTTTTACCGAGCGTTAAATATAGTACCCCGAGTTTGCCTGTAAAAGAAATATAAGAACCTCACACGAAGGCACTAAGTTCACAAAGGCACTAAGAAGAATTATTAATGCTTTTAACTGTGCATTAAATACAAACCCCGAGCTTGTCGAGGGGTTGAATAGATAATAGCCCGGGATGAAATCCCGGGTTTATTGTTTTTCTCTCAAATACAACCCCGACTTTATGGAGGGGTTGAACTATTTTTGAATTAACATTAGCCGCTAAGTTCAACCCTTCGACAAGCTCAGGGTTGTTGTTGTTTTAATATCAATAACCCGGCATTTCATGCCGGGCTATATATTGGTTAACCCCTCCATCCGT
This sequence comes from uncultured bacterium, assembly GCA_964395205.1. Taxonomy (GTDB): domain Bacteria; phylum Fidelibacterota; class Fidelibacteria; order Fidelibacterales; family Fidelibacteraceae; genus M50B103. The sequence goes on from CAYNBL010000066.1 coordinate 3,199, forward strand.
CAGGGTTAATTGATTTTATATTACGCCATGCATTTCATTCTTACGCACAAAATATGAGATCCCGGATAAGATTGCCACCGGCAATCTTTCCGGGATGACACGTTATTATTTTATTTTTGTGACTTTGTGTACTTAGTGCCTTTGTGTGAGGTATTTCAGAAATTCCATCTAGCAGCAACAGTCGGTGCAAACCTCAATTCCCCGTCATGACCATATTCAAAATTAACCGATATTTGTGTTTTTACTCCCACAGCAAGATGCGGATTGAAGTTATAATAGAGCTGAGGTTCCGTTAAAAGAACCAGCTTATAGGGTGTTGTGGGCGAATTCAGGGGTTTTTCACCCCATACATCAAAAAAGCCGTTAAAAGTCAGTTTGTCATTGGCGAAATTATGTCCCCAAGCCAGTGTTAATTGCCAGTCAAATTGATATCCCTGTTTCACTTTCCCCCAAATACTGGTCAATACATGCATTTTACCGATCGGTACATTGTAGGCCAAACCGGCCATCCAATAACGATGAAAAGATGTGCCGAATGTATATTCCTGGTCATCAATAGGCCCCGGGACTGTGGAATTATAGATCATAAATCCGTCTGCATATTGTACACCGGCCATTAAATCATCGGTTTTCGGGATATTGAAAAAACGGTAGAATTCACCATAAATTGAAGTAGCATTACCATTCAAGAGATTACTTTCGCCATTCAGATCAGTATAAGCAGCCGAAAGAAACCAATAGGTTAATCCGAGCTTATCACCCGTAAATTGTTCCAAAGTGGAGGTAACATATTGTTTATCGCCCCGAAACTCATAGTGAATTTGTAGATTTTGTCCCAAAAGTGGAACGATCAGACATAGCATAATCAACAGTTTTTTCATTTCAATTTCCTTCTATAATAAAATTGTGTAGATATCGTAGATCGCATGCGTATAAACGGCGGCTCCAAGTCCACGCAGCATAAAGACAAATCCCAATAAAAGCCCGCCCAGACTTCGGGTCAAAAAGCTCATCCATGAGAAAGTATCTCCCGCAGCTCCAATATAATGCGCGCCCGCAAAAAGCAAAGCGGAGATCAGAACGGCAATGATCTTCCATATCGTCGTTTTACCCGGTATCTTGTCTGCAATAAAGAGCAAACCACTCAATAATAAGGCCCTGAAAAGGAGTTCCTCATAGACACCTGCCCCCAGAGAATAACCTATATCTATGGGTGATAGTGCCAATGCAGGCGCCATGGCGTTCATGGAAATGGCCATCAAGGCAAAGAGTAACATGGCATATAAAGCTGATTCTGCGATCAATACGGGATAATAATGCCAATGGATCTTGATCCCGGTCTTCTCTTTATGTGCTCCCTGAGCAATAGCGGCAATAATAAATAATAATGCGAACATAACCACACCGGCCAAAGGACCGTCATAACCGATGCCCTCAAATATCCGTTTGAACAAGACATCAGCCGCATTCCTCACCTCAGCTTCCATTCCGCGATTTGCCAAAAGCATGGAGATTTCATAATAGATCGCCAGCGGAATACTGATGATCACTCCGAAAAGCAGTGAGGACGTATGTTTAAAGTATTCTCTCAATCCGTTTCCATTTCATTATATACGACTTTTCCGTTGATCACGGTCAGTAGCGAGTGAATATTTTGCCAGTCATCAATTCCATCTAGAAAAACATCCTGTGAGCATATAAAGCAATCGCCAAGATACCCCGGAGAAAGCACACCTTTTTTTTCATTCATCCCCGAGATGACACCACCAAAATATGTATAAGCATGAATAGCATCACTCAAGCGTAAACTTTCATCGGGATACCATGCTTGTCTTTCACCTGTTCCACGCCGGTGAACTGCGGCATGAATGCCCTTCCAGGGATGGATGTCTTCCACCGGTGCATCCGACCCGAAAGCAAAAGGAATTTCAGCTAATTTTAAAGATCTATAACCATAGGCATAACGTGATCTTTCACCCCAATGAAGTTCAGCAACCGCCTTATCATCAGGTAGATGAGCCGGATTAACTGAGAGGTGTAAGTCCTTCATTTTCAGTCGTTCTATCAGCTCTTCATCAAGTATTTGAGCATGCTCAATACGCAGTGGAACACGAAGTTCATGTCCGATCATGTCGAGAATATCAAGCACATGTTCCACGGCCGCATCACCGAGTGCGTGAATGCTCAAGGCACAACCTTTTGCTTCTGCGCGAAGAATAGCATTTTTAAGTTCATCCGAATGCATCTGCTTTTTGCCCTTATGTTCTGCATTCTCATAAGGCTCGCGCATCCAGGCGGTCTGACTTCCCAATGCGCCGTCCACAAAAAGTTTGATCCCATAAAAACGTAACCAATCGCCACCGGAACCGAATCGCAGATCCTGTTCGTAGACTTTTTCGCTATCCGAATGATAAATATACATTCCCAGGCGCAAACCGCGATGATGTTCATGTTGATACAGTGCCCGGTATTTCCGGTAATGCTCCATATGCTCCATGCTATGCACCGATGTAATGCCATGCTTATAAAATTCTTTAAAATTGAAAATCGGATTCGTAAAAATGGAAGCAACATGATCTTTTAAGAGCGGCTCAAGGAGGATCTCCATGGCCTCTTCCCTGATGATCCCGTTCAGTCGTCCATCAGGATCTCTCTTTACAAAACCTTTTTGCATCATTCTTAACACATCACTAAAAGGAAATTTTTCGATCACCGCTTCATTGACCCAAGCGGAATGCAGGTCTTTGCTGTAAAATATAGCTTTTACACCCGGTTCAAGGATATCAAGGTCTTTGCGATGCGGAAATCTTTTTTCGTCCCAATTGTTCTGATTCCATCCGCCGCCCAAGACCCAGGATCTGCCTTCAGCTGCAGATTGAATACATTCCAATACGTCTGTCAAAGATTTAAAATCACCAAGCTGAATATATTCCTGCTGTTGCGACCATTCGGTCAGATGCAAATGAGTATCGATGAAGCCGGGAAAAATAATTCTGCCACCTACGTCGATCAGCTCAATTTCTCCATGAATATAAGCTTTCAAGCCGTTTTTATCGCCTACATAGCGAATGATCCCGTTTTCGATAACGATCGCGCTTGCATCCTGCAAACCTTGCGGGCCGTAAATACGTCCATTGTGTAAACAGAGTGTTTTTGACATGAGGGAAAATAAAGAATTTCATGTGATAATCGAATTACTTTTTATATTTTTATCTTAATAAGTCGATGGGTCGATAGTTGATTGTTGATGTGTCGATAGTCGATGGGTCGATGGGTCGATGGGTCGATGGGTCGATAGGTCGATGGGTCGATAGGTCGATAGGTCGATGTGTCGATGTGTTGATAGTCGATAGTCGATGGGTCGATAGTCGATGTGTTGATATTGGAGAGCAGATGGTTGAAGGATTTAAGAATGTTGATTATCTGTCTCTTGGTTCTTGGATCTTCTTAAACTTTAAACTTTAAACCCTAAACCAAATTATATGCAACTCATATCTCTCGCCAGTGGAAGTAAGGGCAACTCTTATCTCGTCAAGACGGGAAAAACCACCCTACTTGTAGATGCCGGACTCTCTGCCAAGCAGCTTGCTTTGCGACTTTTGGATGTCGGCTCGGATGCTTCACAGATCAATGCCATTTTTATTACTCATGAACACATTGATCACATCCGCGGTGCACGTGTTTTTGCAAAAAAAATGAACATTCCCGTTTTTATGAACCAAGGGTGTTTTGACGCCGCAAGAGAACGATATCAACTAGATGAAATTCAAGATATTCACTTATTTGAAACAGGTGTTCCATTTGATTATCAAGATGTTATAATACATCCTATGAGTATTACCCATGACACGGTTGATCCCGTTTGTTTTACGATCGATAATGGTAAACATTCTTTTGGAATAGTGACTGACCTTGGAAAAATGAACAAACTTGTCAGTACTAAATTACGTAAAGTTGACGGCCTTGTCCTTGAATCGAACCATGATCTTGAGATGTTAAAAAACAATAAAAACTATCCTGAAAACATCAAACAGCGTATACGATCAAATCAAGGGCATTTGTCAAATGTTCAGTCCGCCGAAGCTGCACGAGATATCATTATGCATGGTAAACTAAAGCAACTCCTTCTTGCACACCTCAGTGAGAATAATAATACCGAAAAGATCAGCAAAAAGACCTATTTAAGAATATTTAAGGATGCCGGAATAGACCTTCCTTTTTCCTTTGCAAAACAGTATCAGGCGGGAGAGAGAATTATTTTGTAATATTTCCATATTATTACTACATTTACAGCAATAAATTTTAGGAGTGATTCACTTGAAGAAAACAACAATTCTCATCCTCATCAGCTTATTACTTATGACATCCTGTTCTTTTAAGGACTGGAAAGAATATAGTCAAGTCATGAAAACGGAAAATCCCCGCAAGATAGACAAATACATTAAGTCTACCGATTCAGAGACTTTCGCACAACGTGCAGAGACAAAATTAGAAAAAATATATTATAAACGCGCGAACGACGAAGCATCCTGCTTCCGTTATCTCGCGAAATACCCGGAGGGCAAGTACGTGGAACAGACAAAAGATAAACTGGAACAACTGACCTATGAACGTGCAAAAGAAAGCGTTTTTGCGGTCACTGACTATATTAAAACCTATCCTAATGGAAAATACCGTGATAATAAAGTAATTACTGATGCTGAAAATGAGCTCAAAAAGCTGACTGAAGCACTTGATACCGTACAGATCAACGATATTCTGGCCAACTTGGCTGCCACACCGGCTGAACCGGTTGAAAAGAATGAAATTGCGATCATTGAAACCCGCTTTGGCGTGATGAAAATGAAATTTCTACCAAAAAAAGCACCCAACCATTGCGCTAATTTTAAGCGTTTGGCAACAAGCGGTTATTATGATGGTGTTAAATTTCACCGTGTAATTCCCGGCTTTATGATCCAAGGCGGTGATATCAATTCTCGTGATGGCAAGCGAGCAACCGACGGTATGGGTGGTCCCGGATACACGATTGATGCCGAATTCAATGACGTATCGCATGAGATGGGCATTGTATCAATGGCAAGGACTCCAGATCCCAATTCAGCCGGTTCACAATTCTTTATTTGTGATGGCTCCCCTACTTTCCTTGATGGACAGTATACCGTATTCGGTGAGATCATTGAAGGTAAATCTATTATCGCAGAGATCGCAAATGTCCAACGGGATGGAAATGACAATCCTTTGGAACCCATTTATATAAGAATCACGATCGTAAAGGAATAATTGTGGCAACAAAGAAGAAAATAGGACTTGCATTAGGTGGCGGCGGTGCTCGTGGTATCGCACATCTGGGAGTTTTGTACATACTGGAAAAATATGCCATTCCCATTGATATGATCGCGGGGACATCGATCGGTGCCATTGTTTCCGCCATGTATGCGTATCATCAGGATGTCAGTACCATCAGCAAGGCATTTTTCGAATCTCAGGAAAGTCCTGAATACAAAGCTCTTCAACTTGATCGTATAGCAAAAAATGCAAGAACAGAGTCCCGATTCAAGTATTTGAAAGGTTCTTTTGCTAATTATTACCTTCACAGAAGCATGGGATTTCTTAAAGCTGAACATACTGAACGCTTTCTAAAGACATTGTTTAAAGATATTCGTTTTGATGATTTAAATATCCCTCTTGCGCTTGTTGCCGGTAATATTTCCCAGAGGAAAGGGGTTTCGTTCCGTGGCGGTGATCTTTTAAAAGCCGTTCAAGCCAGCATGAGCCTGCCCTTGTGGATGGAACCGGTGGATATTGACGGAGACCTTTACGTGGACGGAATTGCCCATGATGTTGTACCCACACGAGTATTGCGGGAAATGGGGGCGGACGTTGTAATAGCTGTTGACATTTCCATGCGAAACAAACCTTCTCATATCATAAATGCTCTGGATGTTGATCAAATTGCAGATTCTATGGCTGTAAATCGCTCAATAGACCTATCACTTGAGTCCGCTGATATTGTCATTAAACCCGATACTAAAGGGCTAATGTGGTATGATTTCGATCGCTCGCCTCAATTGATCCGAGCCGGTCGGGAGGCAACAAAATCAATGATACCAATTATAAATAAATTACTATAATATCCTTGCAATTATATCACGAATAAAATATTTTAAAATAGATAAATAAAATAACTGCTAAAATAGAGGACCCGACTATGATAAAAAGTAGAAAAAGTGTTTTACTCCTTCTGCTTGTCCTTATAGGCCTTTCAGGCTGTTTTGAATTTAGAATCCCTGAAATTGGCCCCATTGTACCACCTAAAGTGGAAATAGGCCCCTATGAGTTCTTTGTAACGAGTATGACCGTAAATTTTGATACACTAATGACATTCTTGGGAGATCAGCTCCCTTTGGATGACTATCGTGAAACATATCCCGGTGACATATCGGGGAATTCGGATTGGTTTGTTATGCGAGATACTTTTTCAACTGACTTTGATCTTGATATGGGTTTAGAAGTGGATCCCGTTTCAAGCTCTATTACCCAATCCATGGAGTTTGTTGAGTTTGAAACAAGGGTTTTTAGTTTATCCGATCCCATTGAACTTCAGGACATTTTTGATCTTTCAGCGATTCCGGATGATGTTGACGTTCCGGTGGATTCAATGGGTTTCCCTACTGACACGTCCTATGTCAGTTTCCCGATGGATCGTCAGCGATTTGCCTCCGGCGAGATATATGTGACCATTCAGAACGACATGGTATGTACCCTGGGTGAACCGATCGCGATCGCTTTCTTCGATTCTACTACAGGCCTAGCCATTGAGGATCCGCTGGGCGATCCGATTATTCTTGAATGGGATACACCTATTCTTTCAGAAGGATCGGCCACGGAATCATTATCGCTTGCCGGAGTTGAATTTCCAATGTACGTGATGATTGAAGTAAGTGGCGCAATCTGTGGCGATGGAAAAGACACATTGATCACTTCACCTGCGATGAGAAGTTCATCCTTCTCCGTGAACGGAGAGATCAGGAACATGGTGGGAGAATTTGTAGAAGGCAATCTTGATCCACAGGTTCTGAGTGATTCAAGTACGATGGACTTTGGCGCAGACCTGGATGATCCCAAATTAAGTGTCGACAAGGTATACCTTGATACAAGTCATATCAGTATTGAGATCTCTAATACCAGCAACATTACCGGTAGTATTCTTCTGGATCTTTATTCGCTCGATACCTCCGAAACTGCCGGCATCCAGTATTTCAGTACCAATTCTATGATCATTCCGTCCGGATCATCACAAATCTATAATTTTAATCTGTATAATGCATCATTTGACCTGACGCAGGATTTTAAATATAAAACTTTTATCAATATTCCGGGTCAATACAGCCAATTAGATGCGTCTGATGAATTCTCGGTGAGTTTCGATTTCTATGGAGCCAATACAGGTGATCCCATTCGGGTAGAATCCGTTGATGCAACATTCAGTGATATGGAATACACATTTGATGATATGACCATGGATTTGAACATGGGAGAGTTGTTTCCAGAGGAATTCCAGGGTATCGAACTGGCCGATATGGAACTGTCAGTCGATATATTAACCGATATTACCATACCCTTGTTTGTGAATATGAATCTTATCGGTGTAAAAAACAGTGGTGCTGATTCGATTTTACTGAATATTGATCAACAGATCACCGGACCGGGTGGTGATAATCACCTGGTATTTGACGATGCCGTCCGTCTGATCAATTTTAAACCTGATTCATTGATCTTCAACGGCAGTATTTCACTTGATGGAACCGGGAATATGCCCTTAAACCAGAGTCTCAGTATTGAAGGAATGTTCGCTGTACCTTTCCAATTCGAGATCAATACACCGCTCTCATTCGGAATGCCTTACATGAATCTTCAACTTGATACCCTACCGGCATTCCTGGATGATTTTACCGGATCCGTAGAAGCCCAGATAAATAATTCATTCCAGTTCGGAGTTGATTTTCTTATTCTGGCAGCTCACGATACGAACTACTTTGATAATGTGGCTTATACCGATCGTGTCAGAACCATTGCGGATATAACAGTTCCGGCTTTGGATACGACAACACAACAGTTGGTATTAACAAAAGAAGACTATGATTTTGTTGCCAATGGAGCAGATTCCACATGGTTATCAATGAGTGTAGCTCTTACCGGTAGAACCGACGGTAACCCGACAACCTTCCTGACTACTGACTCGGTATCACTGAGTTTATTCATCCAAGCGGAAGGAACACTTGATTTCAACGAACTTGGCCTTGACTCACTTGGATCAGATACGTCAGGAGGTGGACAATGAAACGCATATTAAGCCTACTCATTATCGTCCTTCTGGTCCCTTTCTTTGCCATTGCTCAAGAGAGCCAAAAAGGTGAAACGGTTCAACCTGAAAGCTTTTTCAATGACCTTATTAAAACACTAAATCCAACTGTGGATTCAACTAAAAAGGCGCCTGTGAAGACGGAGGAATTACCGGTTCCCGAGCCGATTAAAATAGTTGAACCTGTTTCAAAGGATATGATCGAAACAAAAAATACGGATATTCCGGCACCGGATAAAGCAACTCCGATAGAAGGTCAGAGTACAAATAATTCAACGACAACACCCCAAACGGTAACTCTGCCACTTACAACGCCTCTTCCTGCTGAAACAACACCTGTCCCGGTTGACGTTCCGCAGCTAACTCCTCAGCAAGTGCCTACACAAGATATTGTGATCGGCACACCGGGTGAAGGTGATAAAAAGAAAGAGAAAAAAGAAAAAATAAAGAAGGAACGCGAAAAGAAAGAGTACGTCCCTTATATTGAAGTACCTGAACCTAAATCCAAGAGTCAAAAGAAGTATGTAACCATGATGGAAAAAGCTATTAAAAGTCGTATGCGTTTAATAACTCTGGATCAGGCGGATATCATCCACGGACGTAAATTCCGCTCTCCCGAATATGCTCTGCAAAATCCGGCAAACCTTGGAGTCCGCAGCGAATTCGGCAATTCTTTTTCTATCTTTCCCATTAATACAACGGATATTGACCTTAAAACATCCACTCGTCCTTTCGTATTCATTGAAGATTACTTAAGTACGGGCGATTTATTGACTCATGAACAAGATAGCACTATGATCGCAATGCTGGGACCCAATGGTCTTGAACTTCCCTTGGATATCAGCATGCCCACCGTTCTCAATTTGAAGATGTCTTTACTTGGCGGTTCTTTATTTGCCAATGCAGGCTTATTTATTCAAGAAAGATCACGCATACCCGGTGAGTTTTTCGGTATTATTCTGGATGGTGCTACCATTGACGATCCTTTCCAAATGACCGAGAACCTCGGTGTTAATATTACTGCATATGCAAAAGCATCTGCAGGGTATGGTACTTTCGTAGAATTACCCAGTGTATTTGGTGAACTTCGCTTTGGTGCGACCGTCAATGCCTACACCGGTGCTTTTACCAGTGTAAATGTGACAAATCTGGAGCTTGTACCCAGTTTAGATGGTGTCAGTGT
>CAYNBL010000067.1:0-12552 GCA_964395205.1 uncultured bacterium
TGGATACGGAAAACTTAAATCAAAAACCTTTTTACAGAACAAATGTTGCTTAACCGGGAAAAAGCCCAACTTTTATTTACAATATGCGTATAAAACACCCCTTATTATCGTACAAAAATACTTTTAAGTTAAACGTCTCTGGGATGAAGGTATAAGTTACAACTCAATAATTAATAAAATTTATTTCAGATAATTCCTGACCGATCTGTTGAATACCGGCTAAGATCTTTTCCGATTGCTTTTTAGAAGGTTTTTTATGACCTCTGATATACTGAGAAAGCAAAGTTGGATTCATATTGATCTTTTCGGCCAGAAATTTCGCATTTAAAACTTTATAGTATTTGAAAAATTGCACAAAATCTATTTCAAAAACAACATGATAAGGTTTTTTTATTAATTCATCTTCATAATATAGATCGATCGCTTCTTGGGCGTTGTTCAGCAATTCTGGCATCGATTCACCAGAGGTAAATATTGGATAATCTTCAGCATAAGCAGAATAACCCGTATTTGTTCTTTCGAGTATCATTTTTATTTTTTTCATTTTGGACCTCTCAAATTAATCCAGCTTGCTTTTTGATCTTTATTTCCATTCCTTTTCCCATTTCTCTACTTCCATGGTCAGCAAAAATAATAATATTAGGGTTAACAAGATGCCTTAACTTAAGGTGAGAACCTTTTTGACTGACTTTATACCAACCATTTTTCAACAGTAATCTGAGCAATTCAGAATATTTCATTTTCGTCGCCCTCATGATAAAGTAAATTATTATTTACTTTTTAGCAAGAATTATTCTACAATTTACACTAAATAATATTGAGTAAGTTGAAAGAAAATAAAACAGTGATAAGGGTACAATTATGTGTAAAAGAATTGAGTTAAAAATGGTTGAGATTGAAAAGACCTTCCGGCTGGCGGCGATCCATCAACTGATGGAGAGGACTTCGGCAATAAATTTTTGATGTCATTTCGAACAGTCTACGTCCGCCAGCTGGCGGACTACGCCTGTCAGACCTTTGTAATATTTGCGCTTGCCAGCCGCCCCGAAATTTCGGGCTTAGTGTAGGCTGGGAGAAATCTCAAATTATTTTACAGAGATTTAAGAGAAGAACAATCTTTAAATTATTTTGATTAATTTGAGATCTCTCCATGCGTCCGCCAACCGGCGGACTTAGTCGAGATGACATTATTCCTGAATATTATTGATAATTTGCGACTTAAATTTGTGTTTCACACAAGGGGTAATTTTTATGTTTAGAGTTTGAATATCAGGCAATCAACAATTCCAAATTTTGGATCACTTTAGCAATTACTTTGCTATCAGCTTGATCTATCTTCTCAGCATGACGAGCTTTCCAATCTAAATTTCGGATCTGATCGGAAAGGACAACACCATTGATAGAATCGGATTTAACTTTTACTTCAAAAGGATAACCCTTGATCCTGGACGTAATGGGGCAACACAAAGCCAGTCCGGTCTTTTCATTATATTCCTTTCGGGATATAACAATAGCCGGTCGTATCCCCCGCTGTTCATGTCCGCTTTGAGGCGTAAAATTCAACCACACATAGTCACCACGATCGGGAATATAGGAAGACATTACCATATTTCATTTCCTTCAGTACTTCCAAAATCCTCTTCAGAATGCAAATTATTTGCATCTACTTTTGCCAACATTTCCAAGAGCTGAGATTTTTTACTCTTGGGAACCAGAACCAAGCCCTCTTTTTTCCGAATAAATTCGACCGTCGATCCATCATTCATTCCATATTCTTTTGTTAGACTTGATGGAATACGAATCCCAAGACTGTTTCCCCATTTTTTAACAACGGTTTCCATATGTTTTTCCTCCACAATAGTATATACATTGTTTATACTTTTGTCAAGGGTAAAAGTAGAACTGTGACCCAAGTCACATTAAAAAAAGATCAACCCTTCAACTTCGTTCAGGGTTGTTTCTTATGATGATGACTAACCCGGCATTTCATGCCGGGCTATTTTTGATTTACCCCTCCATTCGTCGGGGTATAATATGCTTTCCTCCCAAAATTTCTGGTTATGATTATTTTATATGCACTGATTTATATAAAATATTTTAAAATTGAACTTAAATATGATAATTTATCTAGCAACCCTGAGCTTGTCGAAGGGTAAAACATTAATAGCCCGGGGTGAAACCCCGGGATTAGTATTCCAAAACCAAACAACCCCGATTTCATAGAGGGGTTGACCTCTTAGTTATTGTTTAATCGTCCAAAAGATCATGTATTTCATCATACAATGATTTTTCCTTATGATGTACTTCTTGATTTTGGATATAACTCTTAACAGTATTTTTAATATTTGAAGAACAAGTAAATATACTATATCCTGTAGCCCATTTTTTAAAAATACGGCAAAATGTTATTTTCTTTAATGAATTTTGATGAAGTAATTTTAATTTTCTTGATATAATCTGAAATTGTAATATCCGGCCTAATGTAGACTAATAAGTGAATATGATCATTCATACCGTTAATAGCATAAATCGGACATCCACAATTATTTTAGACTGTTGTGATATATTTATAAACTCTGTGTCCATTTTGGCCACCTAAAACATGTTCGCGTTTATAGGGTGTTAAAATGATGTGATATAATAATTTTCTAAATGAACCCATAAGGTAATTTATTTATACTTTTTGCGAAATAGTAGGTGCATTTTTCAATTGTGATGTGGGTCACATTTAGAGAAGATCAACCCCTCAACTTCGTTCAGGGTTGTTTTTATTTGATGATGACTAACCCGGCATTTCATGCCGGGCTATTTTTGATTTACCCCTCCATTCGTCGGGGTATAATATGCTTTCATCCCAAAAGCCCAGGTTATGATTATTTTATATGCACCTATTTATATAAAATGTTTAAGATTTTACCAGCAAAATTGAACTTAAATATGATAATTTATCTAGCAACCCTGAGCTTGTTGCCTGCCGGCCGTAGGCCTACTACGCCGAAGTAGCTCGGCTACGAAGGCTGTGCCTTGGCGAAGGCTGGAAGAGTCGGGGCTTCGTCCGACAGGTTCGTCGGGGTAATAATACCTTGTTTAAATTTGATCAGAATCTATTGTATTATAATATAAACCTGCTGTGTGAAATAGGTAAAATAGTTTATAAAAGAGTGCTTTTGTTATCCCTTCCCGTCCCGAAATTTCGGGATCGGGCTGACAAAAATAAATGTCATAATATGTGTAAAGCCAAATATTTAAATCGGGTTGCTTATTCTTTGATAAGTCTATTGTCATTATATTCATAAACGATCGGTTGTCCTGTCGGAATTTCCAGCGCAAGCACTTCCTTTTCGCTCAGATCATCAATGAACATCACGATGGATCGCAGACTGTTTCCATGTGCGGAAACAAGGACATTTTTACCGCTTTTCAGAGAAGTCAAGATCTGTTCTTTAAAGAATGGGATGGTTCTTTCCGCCGTATCTTTCAAACATTCACCCTTAGGTGGTGGAATGTCATAACTCCGGCGCCAAAGATGAACTTGTTCGTCTCCGTATATCTTAGCGGTTTCGGCTTTGTTCTTTCCCTGTAATTCACCGTAATAGCGTTCATTCAAGTGCCAATTTCTGTGAACGGGAATAATATTGTTATTCATGTCATCACTGTAGATCCTCGCCCAATCCTTCATCTTGCCCTCATCATGAATAACAACCGGAGTTTTGTCGCTATGATTCTGTGCCAGTGCCAACATGGCTGTTCCAATGGCACGAACTTGCACCGAGGTAAATACAACATCAAATTCAATATTGGCCAGTTGTCCTCCGGCTTTGATCGCTTCCCGTATTCCATTGACTGACAAAGGAACATCGACCCATCCGGTAAAAACATTCTTTTTATTCCAGACTGATTGTCCGTGACGGAGTAATACAAGTTTTCCCATCGTACTGTCCTTTATATTATTGATCCAATTTAATTGAAATTATTTTAATTGTCCACCTTCAACTTCTTTAGATGTACCGGAACAATCCAATCGTCTTACAAAAAAGAAACTGATCAAGACCAAAGCGGAAATTGCAATAAAAACCCATGTATATCCAATTTCTGTGATAAGAAATCCTGCGATCAGGGGAAAAATAGTCGTTAGAATTGTTCCGGCTCCGGATATGCCTGTATAGAGAACGCGATTCTCGTTGGTCGAGATCTCCATTAACACACCGGCATCGCCAATACGATACATGGCAACGAACATCCCCGACAGAATAAAAAGAAATTGATAAAGAAAGGGTTCGTTGTTCAAGAGCAAAGCAATGATGGGTAAAGATGCACCCAAAAATAAGTTAACCATCAATAATTTTCGGTAATTCAGCTTATGGGATATCTTGTAAAAAATCAAACTGGCAGTTAGCATCCCGATGGTTCTAAAGAGAAGGAGATTCCCGATAAAACTGAAAGAAAGTTCAAAGTTATCTTTTGCAAATAGAATAAGAAAGGGTAAAACGCTTATACCTAAACCCAAGCTATTGATCATCAATAAATAATTCTTAAGGTTTGAATTCTTCTTGATCTCTACAGGGATCATTTTAATGAAATCCCAAAGACTCTTCTTGTTCTCGATCTTAGAAGGTGTTTCCTTTATATTCCAAAATCCCAGAGTCGCGATCAGCAAAAGAATACCTGCAATTAAAAATAATAGAGCATAATTATTGGGATAATCTACTCTTTTGATCAATTCACGGACGATCATGGCCGACACAAAAATACCAATGCTGTTGACCGTTTGTTTTACGGAGAAAAATCGCTTACGACTTGATTGCAAGATCGATTTACCGAAAATATCATTATAAGAAATACCTGCATAAGACCCACTAAGAGCAAAAACTGTGATCAAAATAAATATCAGCCAAATGACCATATTACCGGATAGTGATGACGATTTATAAAAAACAAAAGAAAGAACAAGCAAAGTTAGAACGCGGACATTGATAGCACCCAACAAGAAGGGTTTTTTATGCTCTTTCGTTGATAAATGCGAGGCAAAGATCAGTTGAAAGAGCCGCGTGCCTCCCAACATAATAGCGGTCAGCAAGCCAAGATGAAAAGCTGTCCCACCCGCTTTTATCAGCATGGAGGGAATAATGGTATCCACATCCATGAAATTGCTAGCCAGTGCCAGAAAGACTGCGTGCCAGAGGAAGCTCTTGATATTGGATTGAGAATGTTTTTCTAAAAGCTCCATGTAACCCTTTCGCTATATTGCATTGAATATACAATATTTACATCAATTTTCCGTAAATTTTAATTTGAAAATTGATGACAAGATTTTCTTATCGGGATTAAAATAAAATAAATACTAAAATTATCCAAAAAAGGGATCGGTAATGATCTGCTTACGCGGTATACCTTTTGAACGGAGTTTTTTGATCAATGACCTGATCATGGGAATTTTCCCTGAAATATAGTAATATGCGCTGGGGCCATATGCGGTAATATTTTTATTGATGAGTTTGTTGACTTCTTCTTTTGTGTGAACGAATCCTGCTTTGATTTGCGGATCCTTGTCTGCGATAGCTTTTAATTCATCTTTAAAAAGGTGATCGCCTTTGGCCGAATAAATAAGTGATACCGATCTCTTATTTCCTTTTTCAAATTCTTTCATGAATGCACGGATAGGTGTTATTCCGATACCACCTGCGATCATTACGACCGGTGAATGTTCATCCTGCAGGGTGAACCAGCCAAAGGGACCTCTTAACCTGATGATATCACCGGGGATCATGGCACGCATGTGAGCTTTAAAGGAGCTAGGGTTATCCCCGATCCTGGTTGCGATCTTTAAGATCCCCTCTTCCAGGATGGATGCAATACTAAAACCCCTGAATTTTTTACCTTTGACCTGTTTATCGGGAAATGTAAACGCTGCATGTTCACCCGCTTGCCATGGTTTAAGATCACCACTTTCAAAATCAAATTCATATTGATCATTGGGATGTTGTGTTAGCCGTATCAGTCGAATATCTGTTTTCCGAAACAATCCTCTAAAATCTGAAAGTTTCATCAATCCTCCGTGAATAATATTTTTTTTAAATACAATAGAGACAGAAAAGTTCAGGGAAACTTTTACTTTCTTATTTGCCGGATTATTCTAGTCTGATTTGATCTTAATAAAACGCTTGAATATCCCAAGATAAACCGTTTTATCCTGATCGATCTCAATTGTATAGGTTGAGAAAAAGAAATAATCTTTTCTAACCGTGATCGATTTCAGGAGTGGTGATACAAAAAGATTCGTTAGTGCCCCTTCAAGTACCGATCCGGAATTCTCGATCGCTTCATTATTTGCCCATTCGTAAAAATCATTTTTTGAAGGGTTTGACGTGACCATAAACACGAGAAGCACGATCAGGATCAGTCTGGAAATTCTTTTTTTACTGTAGTTCTTGTTTGATTTATTCATGGTGAAATATAGGATTATTTTTCTTCAAATTCAAAGATAAGATCACGATCAGGCATAAAATTTTCTCGTTGCCAGAGGTAGAGACGCCCAAAATCCAGTGAAACTTCGTTATCAGGTTCTATCGAAAAATATGTGATCTTAAAATTTTCCGAAATTTTCAATTTGTATTCAACTCTCCCAAGAGATTCTTGCCAACTGTGAGTGCTCATAAGAATGTATCGTGCGGTGTTGGAGTAAAGTCGTTGCTTATAAGAGATCAATACCGGGGTATCTTCATCTGCTTTTACAGCAAAACGAATTGACCTCGATTTTTTCACGGTTTTATACTTGATCTCCTCACCTTTTTGCATATCCATGATCCTTATATCGAAGGGGTCTCCATGAATGTCATCCTCTGGGAAAGGATATAAGATCGGATATTTACCCGGACTATCCGTGCTAAAATAGTAGATACCTTGGACCGAAAAGATCGAATCCTCGATCCCAAAGCTTAGATCTTCTTCGATAAAACGCAATCCGGACCTTGCAAAACAAAGTCCGGATACTATTATCAAAAAAAAGATGATTATTCGTTTTTTCATTATTTTAAGATCTGCAGTTTTTTAGTTGCCAAGACCTCATTCCCATGCTGTAGGGACATAATATACGAGCCCTGCGGTAGGTGTGAACAATCGTAACGGTATTGATAAGCCCTTGGCTTAAAACTATCTACTTTTCGTCCATTCAGGGCATATACATTCACTCTCATGGCAGAAGCTTCAACATCGGTATTATCAATCACGAACCAGGTATATGTGGATGCAGGATGCGGATAGTTGTTGAATTTAATGGTATTTTGGATGACGGGGATGATGGAAGTTTGAGTTGAAATAAAATTCACTTCAATGCTATCACCCGGTTCAATATCAAATTCAACAGGTTGAAAACCCCAAACCTCTGCATCAGGTCCACATCCATTATATCTTAATGCATCATAATAATAGTAACGCGCCGCTCTGTTAGCAGTATAATAACCTGTAAAGTCGGTTTGCAGATAGGGGAAAATCATATTATTATAAAATAAAAATTTAGCATTCCTCAAAGGATCACCATTTTTATCATAAAAATGACCATAAATTTTCCCACTATATAATCCTGTATTTTCTTCACCCGGAGTAGGTGTTTTGCATTTATAGTATTCAGAATAACTTATATCATAGATCAAGGATTGACTTGAATCAATATTGTGCAGATAAGATCCTGAAAAATCACCAATCACAAAACTTCTCGAATAATTATAATTATTACTCGAATAACCATAAATATGTATGCTAATGCTGTCTCTTTCTCTTGAAAACTGCAGATTTTCAGACATACTTTCTTGAGTAATAACGGGATAGATAGTCGACGAATCTAAAAACTCAACTTTTGCCTTTCCAGATAAACTTTCAATAAAAATACTATCTATATCAACAATCGATCCATAGGGAGCATTAATTTCAATAAACCAATTATCCGGTTCAATGATCTGGATTTCATAAATAGTGGGACTGGCATCAATCGGATTTGCATACATAAATGAAGTGAAAAGGATCAATAAAATAAAAATGGATCGTTTCATAACTCGCTCACTTTCAAGATATTTATTTGATGTAAGAAATTAGACAGAACAAATGAAAGTGTCAAGTGATTATTGTGATAAATCTATAATTCTATTAATATTGTAAATATTATCTTAAATTCAACCTGCTTATTACTTAATATAAATGATTAATTTTTCACCACTTGAATGCCAAGTATTTTAGCACCCTTATCGCTCATCATTGATATCGTGGATGGATCAGAAATAAGACACTGTCCCTCCTTAATAGGTGTCTTCTTTTGATTTACGGACACCTCGGCGCTCCCGCTAAGCACATAGAATATGACATAGGAGGCCATCTCACAATTTGGAATTTTACCACCGGCTTGCAGTTCTATTATTCTGGCCTTAAATTCCTTTGCTTCATAAAATACATTCTTATTTCTTTCCTCATAGAGAGCGGATGCCATCGCTTTTAGATCAAATACTTTCATTATCTTCACTTCCTTGAGTTTTGTTGGTTTTTTTGTTTTGCCATTCTGTTATTTTTTCTATGGATATTCCCATGATAATAACAAAAACGATCGTTAGAACAAGTCTCACCGCCATGAATTTTGCACCAAGAAATTGGAGTTCTACCATTTCTTGAGGAATTTTTATACAAGCCCATGCCGAGAGAAAAATAACAATGTTTGAGACGCGAGCGCCTTTTTTGATCAACCCGGAAGCCAAGGGAAAAGCTATATAAAGAGGACCGGTCGGCAGAGCTCCAAAAAGAAGGGCAAGAGCAATTCCCTTTATTCCGGAACTTTTTCCAAGATATTTCACCACTGTTTCCTGTGGTACCCAGACCGCGAAAAGTCCCATAAGTATCATTACCGCAGGAAGTATCCAGATCATTTCCATGAAAAACTGACTTGAGGCACTTGTTATTGCTTCACGTTTATCAGGGAAGATCAACATCAAAGTCCCTGCAACGATTATAGAAACACCCAGGAAGATCCAGTCGCGGATCAACCTTTTTTTTTGTTTTTCTTTCATCTTCCCATTCATAGTACAGCCCCCATAATAAGTCCAATAATGATCGCAATAACAAAACTCATTCCATTTCGAAGTATTGCCACTTTCTTGCCCAGTTCTTTAATTTCCAGAGGAAATGTTATGGTCCCGATCATGGTCAGTGAGACAATAAATGTGGCTACGATAGCATATGATGCACCATTTTCAAGAAGTGATGCAGCCAGGGGGAAGGAAAGCAAGGAAGGAATATGCATGATCGCTCCCAATAAGGCCGTAAGAAAAACACCGAAAAATCCGGAGTGCTCATCGCTTATTTTAGCGATTGTATTTTCCGGCACGAAACCCATAAGAAGACCGATTAGAAGTATGATCATAAGAATTGCGGGAATAATCCGAATGGATGATCTTAAGGCGATAATAAGTGCTTTTTTTGTTTTTACCTTGTCCTTATACAAGGCAAATAACAAGCAGCATAAGGCAAAAATATTTATAAATATGACCGTCAGTTTCATTTATTCAACCTCCTATTTCATTTCTGTAATATTATCTGATCTCTTGCAGGATAATTGGTTTTGAACTTGTACTATTTATATTCTAAAAATATTTAAGAAGTCTTCATCAATATTCATTTCTACAATATCATGGTGGTTCAGCGTATCAAAATATTGTTTTACTTTATTTGTCAATGTTTCTCCGTCGACATAATTAAAATTAACGCGATCCAAGAATAATTCAATTCTGTCAACAGGTTGGCGCATCATATCAAAACTTAGTTCTGCAGAGGCTTTTTTGTTTTTATTCACCCAATCTATCGAAGATTTAAGTTCTTCCAAAAACACCTTTGTCAGCTCAGGATGTTTTCGGGTGAATTCGCCCTTTAATACCACTCCGGCATTGGGAAAACTACCAAAACCGGGATTGATCTTATTCCAAATTTCATTAAAAGATATTATGGAAATATCTGTTTTTCTGTCCTGCATTATTTTAATTGCGTAGCTGGCTTCCGGTTCGCGTAGAATGACCGTATCCGCTTTGCCGGAAATAAAATCGATATAAATTTCTTCCGGTCTGCCAAAAGGTTTTCCAAATACAAATTTGAAATCATTTGGATCTAAACCGCTTGCTTTAATTAAATATTTAGTGATCTTTGCAGGTGGAGCTTCCTCAAATAAGGGAGTATGAATTTCTTTTCCAATAATATCTTCAAAACTGTCCGCTTTGCAGCGACTTAACAATACAAAATTATCCCAAACAAATAGAGCGGGTATTTTGATATCGCTATTTCTTAATTTTGCTGATGTAATAAGTGCCGAAAAACTTATATCCGCTTTTCCATTTGTTATCCATGCAAGATGTTTTTCAGTTTCTTCCCAAACTTTCAGTTCCTTGATGTTTATGTGCTCTCTGATCTTTTTAGATTGAAGCAATCTCATTATTACCGGATATGCAACAGGAGTTGCAGACTGAATCACAGCATCAATTTTTGAAGAAGTTGTTTTGTCCTGATCTTCTTCGCTTATTATTTTATATAAATATATCCAAAATTCACCTGATTCTTTCTGTTCCGTTACATGTTCAAAGCCCATTTCTGAAAGCATGTTTATCAAGGGCAAAGGCTCAAAACGCTGAATAAGAATAAATCCGCTGTCTTCAGCCACTTCATAAGCTTTTTTTATAATAATATCAAAGGGGTCCGTTGTCATTGTTCTTACATCAAGAATTTCAAATTTATTTTTTCGTTCTTGCCATGGAATAGTTTCTTTTACATTTTGAGAATTAAAAATAGATACTCTGTATTTTTCATCTTTTTCAATATTAAAAATGAGATCAAGTCCGTCAGCCACTTTTAATAATTCATCAGGTTTTTCTTCTGAAATAATAACAATATTTTGTTGGGGAGCCAGCTTGGAAACTTTGCGGATCAATTCATTAATGGTATAATCGTTATAGAAATATCGTTCTGTACTCTCCTTCCATGTTAAAGGAGTACTTTTATTTTCAATCCCATCTGTAATTTCCTGAATACACTTCGGCATACTTTTCAATAACTTATCTTCCACGCCGAGAAACTTATTGATAGTATGTAAAATTTCGCAAATTGATATTCCGCTTACTTTCGCGGCATCATTAAAATTAGCAAAACGTGCAAGCGTATTATACAATGCCGGATTTAACATTCGTTTAAATTTTGGAGAAAAATCGATCAGTACATTTTTTAATTCCGGATGCTTCTCAAATGTTGTTTTAATATTTGATGCACCTAAAATTGCCGTAATATTATCTTTATTTTCGGCTTTATCTGTATAGATCGCTTTTACGGGACAAATGTTTATAGCTTCTTCGCATTGGATCTTTTCATTATTATTCTCAGGTTGTTTTTTTATCCAGGCCTTATTTGCATCATTCATTACAAAATTATTACCCGCGACCTCTACACAGGCTCTACAACCTATACACTTTTCCGAGATATTATACTTTTTCATTTTAACCCTACTTTCTTTGGGGGAAAGTATTTTATTCTATATCAATTTCAAAGATTTTTTTGTATTCATGATTTTAAAATCAAAGTAATTACTTTCTCAAATTTCACTATCTTTCGCTTGCAATGATTTTATGTAATAAAATTTATAAATGTATATCTCAATCTTTTTTCCGCTCTCTCTTTTCCAAATACAGTTCACATAGCCAAAGCCATAGATCGCGAGGGGGAGCAAAATCATTCAGATCATTCACCGCCCGGCGGGATCCATAATCTTTGGTAAGACCTTTGGTTTGAATGGCTATGTCGTTTTGTGGCATAGGGATTCCCTCATTAATAATAATTTAGGGAACAGGCATGTCTGTTCCCTACACCTGTGATGTCAACTTTTCTAATTTATCTAGATTTTTCATCGCTTCTTCATTCGTGCTGCCACAACATACCGGATCAAATTTAAAATTTCTGCAAACCCTTGGAAAATTAGGCTTGTCATGAATAATACAACAATTGTTTTCATCCAAATTCACACAGCGCACCCCGGCGGGCTTACCGTCCGGCATCCCGGGCAAAGCTGATGAAATCGAGATCACGATGCAGCAGGCAGCGCAACCTTTTCTACACTGATTTTTGTTAAAATTTGTCATTTTTATTTATAAAAACAAGATAGCCTGCTCTTCGGAGCTCCGATAGTTCGAAGCGAAGTAGAGCCTTGTCTCTACCTTTTACCCACCTTTAGTGAGTCCTTTTCGACCAGCCAGTACCCATTCGTCAACTGGCGTACGGTCGAGCTGGCAGGTCTTTTCAACTTTCGACTCTCAACCATCAACTTTTCGCCTGTTCGACTTTTCTACTCTAATAAGGATGCATCCCCGGCACTGTAGACCAAAATGATCTCACCCGGCAAGGTCATGATCTTTTTCAACTCACCCATTTGTTCTTTGATCTTCTTTTCTTCGCTTTCAGGTATAAATCCGGTGAACAAAATCGATGACGGTTGCATATTATCGCGAACGGCTTCGAGAGGATCTTCACAAGGCAGAACGACAA
>CAYNBL010000068.1:0-12546 GCA_964395205.1 uncultured bacterium
TGAGAACCGCTTCAACATTATCCAATAATACAAGCGGGGAATCGGTCAATTGCTTGCCGGCTTCCAGAATTTTACTTACATCCTTTGCGGGAAGGGTGTTATGACTTAATCGCAGAGCTGTTTCAAGAATTGATAAAGTATAGGCTTTGGCGCCATACCCGAAAAGCGGTAGGTTTGCGATCTCTGTTTTAAACAATTCGGCAGAGCTTTCTTCGGGACTCATTTTATCCAGAAAGATCTCGTTGAAAATGTGTTCAAGTGCTCGGTAAAAGGGCTCATTATCCCACAAAGTATCATCTGCGTCAAAGGCGATATATTTAATATCAGGTTTGTTTTTAATTTTGCTTTTCATACCTAAATATACAATAATGTATGAGCTTTGCGAACAAATATCATATTGTAAAGACAAGGCAGCCTGCTCTACGAAGGCCTACTACGCCGAAGTAGCTCGGCTGCGAAGGCTGTGCTTTAGCGAAGTTAAGCCTTGTCTATAATTGGTGAGAGGTGAATATTCTCAAAAATACATGCAACTTTAAATGTGTGGTAAAGACGCGAGGCATCGCGTCTCTACTCCAACACTCTAAACCCCGCACCCCACACCCCGAACTCCCACACCCCGAACTCCCACACTCCGAACTCCTTTCATCCCTGCTTGGAAATAGCCCTCAATTCCCCTATATTTTCCAGTAAACTCAGTGATACAGGAACGTATATGAATATATTGTATGGCGTGCAGACGACAGGAAACGGACACATTGGCAGATCGCGGGATATTGTTACCGAACTTAAAAAACGCGGTCATAATGTTAAAGTCATCTTTTCTGGCGAACAGCAAAAAGACCTTCCCGATACAGAGTTCTTTGAACCTTATAAAATCTTTAAAGGCTTGACTTATATTACCGAGAATGGAAAGATAAATTATATTAAAACGGCTCCACGTCTTGATGCTATTGCTTTCGTTCGTGATATATACAATTACAATGCAAAAGATATTGATCTGGTTATTTCTGACTTTGAACCGGTGTCCGTTCAAGTTGCAAAGAAGAACAAGATCCCTTCGATCGTTCTCAGTCACCAGACAGCATTTTTATATGATATACCTTATCCTCCGCTTCATGTCATGACACGTACTATTATTGAGTACTTTGTGCCGGCAGATTTTCTTGTATCGGTTCATTGGCATCATTTTGGATTTCCTATTTTGCCACCTATTTTGCCGAAGACACATATTGAGGCTCAAACATCTCCCGAAAAAGATCAGATAGTCGTTTATCTTCCCTATGAAAATCCCAAAGAAGTATTAGATCTATTAAGAAAATGCCCTAAAGATCACGAATACCATTTTTTTACACATGTTAATAAAATGCAACAGAAAGAAAATATTGTTTTGCATCCTAAAAGCAGAAAAGAATTTTTGAATGGAATTTCCATATCTAAAGGTGCTATTTTGCATGCCGGTTTTATGGCTAACAGTGAGGCTTTCGATCTTGGGATTAAAACCCTGGCAAAACCCATTGCGGGTCAAGCGGAGCAGATCGCGAATGCCATGGCCATTGAAACACTGGGTTTGGGAAAACACATGAATAATCTGGATCCCCGGGAAGTTAAAGAATGGCTGGCTATACCGACTATCCGACCCATGAAATATCCCCGGATAGCTCCGCGTTTTGTCGATTGGATCGAGAGAGGTGTTTTTAACAACAATAGCTTAACAAGCTTGTGTGAAGAACTATGGTCAGATATCCCGATCCCACATATTTTCAGGCATTAATGCTTGGTGAAGATTTCATTGATATTGTAAAGATAAATTGATATTATTTATTAAAATTGGAAGGTTTCTATGACTCTAAAACGCTTGATCATTCTCATTCTGTCTATAACATTTCTTTTTGCTCAAACACCCCAGGAGTTAGTCAATGAACTGGCTAAATTGCCTGAACTTTCTCATGCTCAATGGAGCGTTTATGCCCGTTATGTTGATGACGTAAACGGTGAAAATCCTGTGATTAACCATAATGAAGAAATGTCATTGGCATGTGCTTCAAGTTTGAAAGTTATCACTATTGGATTGTCTTTAGATAAACTTGGTCCCGATTTCACATTTAAAACACGACTTTATTATTCGGGAAATATTGATGAGGACGGACTTCTAGACGGAAATATTTACATTGTGGGAGATGGTGACCCCACGCTTGGTGGTGATCAGGTCGGTGGTGTATACAGCCAAAAGAAACTGATGTCCCTGTGGGTAAAATCGATCAAAAAACAGGGTATAAAGTCAATAAACGGCACAATAATTGCAGATGAATCACTTTATGCTCCTTATCATGTACCTCCGACATGGACATGGGAAGATGTCGGTAATTATTATGGTGCCGGATTGACTGCATTATGCTTTTCGGATAATAAATACTATCTTGATTTCAAACCGGGAGAAAAAGAAGGGGACGCAGCTGAAGTGATCGCTCTTAGACCCGAGATCCCCGGAATGAGCTATACGAATAAGATGAAAACAGGTCCTATGTATTCCGGTGATAACGGTTATATTATTTCGGCACCCAATATATATCATGCAATATTTCATGGCACGGTTCCCGCCGGTGAAGATAAATTCACGATCAAAGGAGCTATCCCAAATCCGGCACTTCTTGCCGCACAAATGCTAGAGCAAGCTTTAGAAAAAGAGGGACTAAGTGTTAAAGATCATGCTTATGTTGTAAATGAAAAACAGAATTATCGAAATGAAAAATTGCTCAAGACCATTAAGTCACCTCCGTTGAATAGAATTACGGAGATCACGAATAAATTGAGCAATAACACGTACACAGAAATGCTTTTATTAAAGGTTGCAAAAGTAGAAACCGGAATGGGTAAAACCAAAGCGGGTATAAAAATGATAGATAAATTTATGGATAAACTGCATGTTGAACATTCAGGTTTGGGTTTAGTCGATGCCAGTGGTTTATCACAAGAAAACATGATAACAACGAAAATATTTTGTGACTACCTTTCAGCCATGACCCAAAAAACCGTTTTCCTGGATTTTTATAATACCTTTGCAACAGCGGGTGATGACAAGGATTTTGGATATGTGGTTTATTTTGGGAAAGAGACACCGGCAGCAAAGAATGCTAAAGTAAAAACAGGTTATATTGGGGGTGTTCGGAGTCATACAGGTTATGTCAGCACCCAATCTGGGAAAATGATCGCATTTTCACTGATCGCCAATAATTATCATTGTAAGACAAAAGAAGTAACTAAAATTCACGAGCAGGTTGTCGTTGCTCTTGCTGAAATGGAATAAAATGCCAATTATTGATACAAAAAAACTTATCTGTATTGTGTGCCCTGTCGGGTGTAAGCTAACTGTAGAAAAAGTTGGTGATGAATATATTATAAAAGGAAATGCTTGCAAACGAGGTGTTGATTATGCGGTTGAAGAACTGACACATCCCACACGTATGTTGACGTCTACAGTTAAATTAACCGGGTCACGGCATGTCCGCTTACCGGTCCATACTTCAGCTCCTATTCCAAAACACCTCATATTTGAAGCCATGAAAACGATCAATACCTTTATGGCTAAAGCGCCTGTCACCATTGGTGAGGCCCTGATAAAGGATATTTTAAATACCGGTGTGGATATATGTTCTTCCAGGACAATTGAATGAACAAAAACGAAGCTAAAAAGCGAGTTAATGACTTACGGGATATCCTGACAGAACATAATTATCGTTATTATGTTCTTGATGATCCCTTGATCTCCGATGCAGAGTATGACAAGCTGTTTCGCGAACTTCAGGAAATTGAAAAAGCATTTCCCGAGCTCTCCGATCCCAATTCGCCTACAAAACGGGTAGGAGGAACTGTGTTGGATACCTTTTCAACCCTTGAACACAGTTTACCGATGTTGAGTTTGGCAAATGCATTGAATGAAGATGAACTCCGTGAGTTTTACAAACGATTACGCAAAAATACGAATTTAGATGAGATCGAATTGGTAGGTGAACCCAAACTTGATGGACTGGGAGTTGAGCTAATCTATCGGAACGGTGTTTTTGAGGCCGGCGCAACACGTGGTGATGGTTACACCGGTGAAGATATCACAGAAAACCTTAAAACCATTCGACAAATTCCTTTGCGTTTACATGGCGAAAATTTTCCGCCGCTTATTGAAGTTCGGGGCGAAGTGATCATCTCGAAAACTAATTTTACAAAATTAAACACAGATAGGGAAAAAGCTGAGGAAAAACTTTTTGCCAATCCTCGAAATGCAGCAGCCGGTTCTTTACGGCAATTGGATTCAAAGATAACAGCCCGTCGCCCATTGGAAATATTTATTTATTCTCCCGGAAAGATCGAAGGATTTGAATATAAAACGCATCTGGACCTGCTTAAACAATTCAAACTTTGGGGCTTCCAAGTTAATCCATTTAACAAGATCCTAAAAAATGAAGAGGATATAATCAAGTATTTTCACGATATGGAAACTGATCGTGAATCCATGCCCTATGATATTGATGGCATTGTTGTAAAGGTCAATGAGATGGCTTTGCAGAAATCTCTTGGTATGCGTACCCGAACACCGAGATGGGCCATTGCGGGCAAGTTTAAAGCACGTCAGGAAGTTACACGCATTGAGTCTATTGTTGCTCAGGTAGGACGAACGGGTGTCCTGACGCCTGTCGCTAATCTTGAGCCTGTACAATTGGGCGGTGTTGTTGTTTCTCGTGCAACGCTGCATAATCAGGATGAAATAGACCGTAAAGATATCCGGGTAGGGGACTGGGTAATTATTGAACGTGCGGGTGATGTGATCCCCAAAGTTATTAAGGTTATCAAAGAACGACGTCCCAAACATACAGAGCCCTATCATCTGCCGGATACATGCCCGGTGTGTGGTGCGAAAGTCCAGAGAGTTGAGGGTGGCGTTGCCGTGAAATGTGTGCATCGCGATTGTCCTGCGCAACTCAAGACAGGTATTGAACATTATGTATCAAAACGTGCTATGAATATTGATGGAATGGGCGAAAAGATCGTTGATCAACTAGTAGACAAGGGCCTGCTCAATTCCGTAGCAGATATTTACAACTTGAAATTCAATGACCTGATTTCTCTTGAGCGATTTGGAGAAAAGTCAGTCAATAATTTATTGAAATCTATTAAGGCTTCAAAAAAGCGTTCACTTACCAAAGTGATATATGCTCTAGGTATACCAAATGTAGGTGAATATTTAGCACGAATTCTATCTGAGAATTTCGGGTCATTGGGAGATCTTTTTCAAACTGACGCGGAAACACTTATCAATATTGATGATATTGGTGAGATCGTCGCTGAGAGTATTATTTCTTATGCGAATGATCCTGACAATAAAAAAATGATCGAAACTTTA
Organism: uncultured bacterium; assembly: GCA_964395205.1. Taxonomy (GTDB): domain Bacteria; phylum Fidelibacterota; class Fidelibacteria; order Fidelibacterales; family Fidelibacteraceae; genus M50B103. The sequence continues at coordinate 5,393 of CAYNBL010000068.1, forward strand.
AGGGATCACGGGATAGATCCAAAAACCGGTGATCTCGGTGAGCAGCCCTTAAAGGGTAAAACATTCGTATTTACCGGCAGTCTTGAAAAATTGACACGAGATGAAGCAAAAGAACTGGTCCGCGATCTGGGCGCAAAAGCATCCGGAAGTGTTTCTACTAATACGGATTATCTGGTTTCAGGCGAATCATCGGGTTCAAAACTTGAGAAAGCGAAAGAACTTGGAGTGAAAATCATGAACGAAGACGAATTTATTTCATTTATCAAAGAATTTGATGTTGATATCCCGCTTTCTGAAGATCAGATAAAATTGTTTTGAATCTTTATAATGATTTTAGGAATTGTAAGGGCGACTCTAGAGTCGCCCGAAATAAAAATGGGAGGCTCGAGAGCCTCCCATACACTTATCTCTAAATATTGTTGAAGAGCCTACTTCAACTTCTCAACCAATTTATTGGCAATTTCCATATAGTATTTGCTCTCCGGACTGCCCGGTTTGCTTTCAACGATGGGGCATCCTGTATCGGCTGCGCTCATAATATCTTTATTTAGCGGTACTTCGCCTAGATAATCGACTTTTGAGCGTTCACTTTCTTTCATACCGCCGTTTTGACCGAAGATATAAGATTTATGACCACATTCGGGGCATTGGAAGTAACTCATATTTTCAACGATACCCAAAATTGGAACATTGACTTTTTCAAACATATTGATACCGCGTTTTACGTCTGCAAGTGCAAGATCCTGAGGTGTAGTAACAATAACCGCACCACTTAATAGGATCTTTTGAACAAGACTTAATTGGATATCACCGGTTCCGGGTGGGAGATCTATAATAAGATAATCCATCTGTTTCCAGAATACTTCATTTAGCAACTGATCAACTGCTTTTATAACGAGAGGACCACGCCAGATCACTGCCGTATTTGCTTCAAGGAAGAAGCCGAGAGACATAAGTTGAATACCATATTTTTCAGCGGGTAGAATACCTTGCTCACTGACTGATTCAGTGGGTTTATGTTGACCGAACATTATGGGCACGCTGGGTCCGTAAAGATCCAGGTCAAGCAAACCGACCGAGAATCCTTTTTCTTTTAATGATAATGCTAAATTCGCCGCAACGGTAGATTTACCGACACCGCCTTTACCGGATGCAATAGCAATTACGTTTTTTGCATACCTTAGCTTCTTTTGGGTATCAAAGGGATTTTTATTTTCTTGAGACATGTTAATTCCTAAATACAAAAGGGCAGAATGATCTGCCCTTGTTATTGTTTCGTATGGTCCTGTTTAACCTTCAGAAATAGCTTCAACAGGGCAGGCGGCTATGCATGCCAAACAATCGATACAAAGATCATCGTCAACAACAGCTTTGCCTTCTTTTAATTCCAAAGCTTCAACCGGACAAACTTCGATACATTCGCCGATGCCTTCACATACATCATGATTTACTACGACTGCCATTTTGAATCTCCTTTTAATTGTACATCTGACAACAGCTAAACTTAATGTAATAAAATTTTATTCTCAATGAAATTTTGAGATATTTTATTTTTTTATTCGTTTTTTTTGAAGTTAACTCATAAATTTTAGCAGATATTGAAAATAATTAATCTAAGGAGCGAACTATGAATGTATTTTCGAGAATTGGTAATGTTTTTGTATCGCCAACAGCCTGTTTTACCTCGTTGAGAGATGAAGGAAAAAAATGGACTGATTATGTAATTCCTTTTTTGTTACTCGTAGCTATGCTGATAACATTTTTGATTGTTACCTCAGGCGTAATGGAAAAATTGCAGGTTGAGATGATCCAAAATATGACTCAGCTTTCCGATACACAAAAAGAAGCTGCACTTCAAAACACAAATTCACCTATTGCATCTGTTTTTAAATATGTTGGTGCCGTTCTACAGGTCGCGATAGGGGTTCTCATTAGTGGTTTATTTATGTGGATCGTTGGTAATTTTATTGGTGGCGGGGAACAAAAGTTTGGGACCATGCTGGTAGCCGCTCTATATATTCAAATGATTACTATACCCGAAACCCTGATTAAAATGTTTTTGATCCTTCAAAAAGGAACGATGATGGTTCAATTGGGATTTGGTTCTCTATTGAATAATCCCGATACCTCGTCTTATGGTGTTCAGCTTATTAACCAGCTTGAGTTCTTTGCGATTTGGCGTATTATTGTTTGGGTCATTGCATTTAAAGCTCTCTACAAATTCAATACCAAAAAATCAACATTGCTTGTTGTTATTACCATCTTGGTCGGTATGGCAATAGCTGCTGTATTGGGTACAATGCAAGCCGGTAGAATGGGGTAAGATAAGACTAAAGAAAAAAGTAAAAAGTATCAAGTAGGGGCTCGACATGTCGAGCCCTTTTTATTTTCGCAGGAATATTTGTAGTATCAGTATTCATGGCACGTCATCCTGAAACGCCAGTTATTGGCTGGCGGATTCAGGATCTCTATGTTGTCATGATTATGTACGTCTTTTAATGAAACAAGTAATTTGAGATTTCTCCGCTACTCCGTCAGCCGACCCCGAACAATCGGGGGTCGAAATGACAAGAAGATTGTTTGTAATAAATAATAAGATATTGAATTCACCAGTTACCAGTTACCAGTTACCATTCCATCGGTGAGGAATCCACAAAAGGTGGTTTAACGATAAGAGCTTTTAAGCGTTTACCGCGTACATCTAAGCTGATCTCCGTGCCTATTTTAGAAAAGTCACGTTGAACATAGCCAGTGCCGATACCGATTCCCAGAGAAGGGGACATGGTGCCGCTGGTAACCTTTCCTACTCGTTTATCATCATGATATAGTTCGTATCCATGACGAGGAATAGCACGATCCAGCATTTTGAATGCTATCAGCCTTTGAAAAGGTTTTTCTTCTTTGACCTTTAAGAGTTCCTCTTTTCCGATAAAATCATCTGTATCAAGTTTGGTTATCCAACCTAGACCCGCTTCTATGGGATTTGTATCTTTATCGATATCATTACCGTAAAGTGCATATTTCATTTCTAGACGCAGAGTATCGCGAGCAGCGAGACCAACAGCTTGAATACCTTCAGTTTCACCCGCTTCAAATATGGCATCCCAGAGTTCCGATGAATTTTCCGGGTCATGATAAAGTTCAAATCCGGGTTCTCCGGTATAGCCTGTCCGGGAAATAATCATGTCTTTTCCGGCGAGTTTACCTGTGGCAAAATGGTAGAATTCAATATCTTTCAAAGCAACATCGGTTAATGCTTGCAGAACTTTGAGTGTTTTTGGGCCCTGTATAGCAAGTAAGGCTGTTTCGTCACTGTGGTCTATTAAGGTAACATTATCAATAAGATGTTCTCCTGCCCAGGCAAAGTCTTTATCAATATTGGAAGCATTGACGACCATCATGTACTTTTTATGATTGAAACGATATATGATCAGATCATCCACAATGCCGCCATCAGGGTAGCACATAGCTGAATATTGTGCCTGACCGTTAACCAACTGTTTTACATCATTTATGGTAATATATTGCAAGAAATCCTCGGCATGTTCACCTTCGACACAGAATTCACCCATATGTGATACATCGAAAACACCAATTTTATTCCGGATCTGAAGATGTTCCTGATTGATCCCGGTATATGAAATTGGCATCATATAACCGGCAAATTCATGCATTTTTGCTCCAAGAGCAATATGTCGGTCATGAAAAGGGGTGTGTTTTATCATTTTACTACTGTTCTCCTTATGGCTTACCATTGGTCGCGTTTTTTAAAGTCATCATAAATATGCAATTCTCGTTTGATTTGCTGCAATGCTCCACGTAGCGTTCCATCAACTTTTATGGTTGTTTCACCACGTACCGGTTCCAGTTTTACTATCAGATTTTTAAATGCATTTAATTCGTCGTCATCCAGCTCAAATTTGACCTTATTTATCATGGATTACCTCGTTTTAATTTCATGTTGTATTCATAGGGTGTGATCTTCTCAATCGTAATGACATCACCCGGTTTTACATTTTTTTCGCTCATGTAACGAGTACTGCCCTTAGCCATACTACGGTTTCGGAATACAAAAGTTTTTTCAACAATATCGGTTTGGATCTCAAAACCGGCATCAGTGTGTATTTCTATTGTGCGTACACGGTAATTTTTATCAACGTTATTCGATGGGTTCATAGCGCCAAAGACATCAAAAGGAAAGAAATCAGTATGATCTTTTACAGAGAACTGCCGTTGCATCATAAATAGGTTTTGCCGCGTAATTGGTATCGCTATACTGCTGTAACCCATTGAAAATGGGTTTTTATCCATATATTGATTGAAATCAAAGGAATTAGACATTGATATCGTTTAACTCCACGACTATCTGTGTTTGAATGGGTTCATCAAGATCGGTCATACCATCAATATTTAGAATAAGGCGTGTAGTGTTAACTTCTTTTTCCATGATATCTTCAAATAGTTCCTCAAGATGTTCATCGTTGAAACCATCATACATTATGTAATTTTCCTGTTCTTTGTCCCAATGCCGGGACCGAGATAAATTGTATTCCCATCCGTTAAGAATTTTAATTTCATTCTCATTGGCATCCTGTAATACAATAGTATCCACCATGAGTTCCAGGAATTCTTCCCCATTCTCATTTTGTAATTTGTCAAAAGGGGAGATAATGGCTTCTTTAAATTTTATGAATTTCATGACACCCTCCAGATTATTGGTAATTCATGAGTATGGGATTCAACCCCCGTGATTTGATAAGAATCCCTTTTTATGACTATTTCACCGCATTCCGGGCAGTAGGTGTTGTTATCAAAACCCGGATAATTTCCTATATAAACATACTTTAATCCACATTCATGAGCAATCTCTTTGGTGTTTTGTAATATTGCTCGGGATGTCCCGGGATAGTCTTTCATCTCATGATCGGGGTGAAAGGCACTAATATGAAGAACAGTATCATTTCCACAATTATTGCTTATCCATTGACATTCTTTTCTAATCATATCAGCATTATCATTTACACCTGAGATAACAAGTGTTGTAAGCTCAGTATGGATACCCATATTAATACACCATTTGATCGTATCAAGAACCGGATTTAATTTTGCACCCGTAAACTTATGATATACATCCTCTGAGAAGGCTTTAAGATCAATATTTACTGCCTTAATTCCCGCAAATACTTCTTCACGAGCTTCAGGTGTTATATAACCATTTGTAATAAGGACACAGGGGATCCCCGCTGTACTTGCAAGATCACGAATGTCCATGGCGTATTCAGCAAATACGATAGGTTCGTTATAAGTAAAGGCAATTGACTGACATGATGCGTTTAGTGCTTCCGAAACGATCTCTTCGGGGGAGACAACTACACTCGCATGACCGTGCTGGGTTGAAAGATGCCAATTCTGGCAAAACTTACACTTCATATTACATCCTTGAGTCCCGATACTGAAAGATTTGCTGCCCGGAAGAAAATGATAAAGCGGTTTTTTTTCTATCGGATCGACACGCAAGGCTGAAGGCAAAGCGTAGATCGTTGAGATCAACTTTCCGTCAATGACCTTACGTACTAAACACTGACCGCTTTGGCCCTCCGATAAAGTACAACGATGGGGGCATAGCCAGCATTGAATGCTACCGCCTTTAAGGTCCCAGAATTTAGCCGGGTGATGTTTAGTTAAATTATGCATCTCGTTTAAAAAAGATTATTTCAGCTAACCATGAGATGAGCGAAAGGAAGATCGCTGACCAAAAAGCTGTTGCGAAATTTGCGATCGTAAATCCCGAGATCAAAAATGACGTTAGCCACACCATAAATCCATTGATGAATAAATAGAATATTCCAAACGTCATTGCGGTTATCGGGATCGTAATGATCGTTAAGAACGGTTTTACAAAGGCGTTCAATATGTACACCCTTGAACATTGTGTCGACAATAGTAAATGCAATAAGGTTTACAATAAATTTTGTGAGGAAAGATATATTTTTCATAGTGAATCCTTCATAAGAAATCGGAATGCTACTTAGTAAATATAATGTCTAATATGATAATACGATAATGCAGTCGAGATGTCAAGTTAATATGTCGTAAGAATAGGCCGGACAGGGGTTGTCCGGCCTATAATATTGCGTTTAGTATAAATATTCAAATTGGTCATAACTGTTCAAGTCTTTAAAAGCCTTGATCAGACGTTTGGTAAATCCCTTTTCACATGCTATTACCCATGCACGAGGATCGTATTTTTTCTTATTGGGCTTGTCGTCACCTTCAGGGTTGCCGATCTGTCCTTGAAGATAAGCATCAAAATCATCCATATAATCTTTGGCGGGTTTTGTATATGCCCATTGGGTGTCTGTATCAATGTTCATCTTGATCACGCCGTATGAAATTGCTTCTTCAATTTCCTGGGGAGCAGAACCTGATCCGCCATGGAAAACGAAATTGACCGGTTTTTCACCCAATCCGTGTTTCTTTGAAATATATTTTTGAGAGTTATCAAGAATTTTGGGTGTAAGAACGACATTTCCGGGTTTGTAAACGCCATGGACATTGCCGAAAGCTGCTGCAATGGTAAACATAGGACTGATTGCGCTTAGTGCTTCATAGGCCATATTTACATCAGCGGGTTGGCTGTAAAGTTCTGAATTATCAACACCGTTGTTGTCAACGCCATCTTCTTCACCGCCGGTTACGCCAAGTTCAATTTCAAGCAACATGTCAATTTTTGACATGCGTTCAAGATATTTTTTACTGATCTCAATATTTTCTTCCATAGGTTCGGCCGAAAGGTCGATCATGTGAGAAGAGAACAGTGGTTCACCATGTTCTTTGTAATAGGCTTCGCCCGCATCAAGGAGTCCGTCAATCCAGGGTAGAAGTTTCTTTGCACAATGGTCAGTATGTAAAATGACCGGAACACCGTAATGTTTAGCCATTTCGCGAACATGATAAGCACCGGCTATAGAACCCGCAATAGCAGCTTTCTGATCAGTGTTATCCAATAACTTCCCGGCATTGAAAACTGCGCCGCCATTTGAGAATTGGATCATGATCGCTGATTTGGCTTCTTTGGCAGCTTGTAATGCTGCATTGATCGTACTTGAACTGATAACGTTGACAGCCGGAAAAGCAAATTTGTTTTCTTTTGC
>CAYNBL010000069.1:0-12514 GCA_964395205.1 uncultured bacterium
AAGATGCAAGTATCCTGACTTCTGAAAAAGAGATCGCAGATTACTTTGAAGCAACACTTAACTATTTCAATAATCCCAAGTTAGTCCTGAACTGGGTGCGCAATGAAGTCCTCCGCATCTTGGTCGATACGGGAAAAAATATCAGTGAATCGCCCGTATCCCCCGAAGCTCTTGCCGAACTGTTGGTGATCCTGGATAAAAAAGAGATCACAGCTCAGACGGCAAAAGCGGTCATTGACAATATGGCCTCAAGCGGAAAATCCGCTGCGGCGATCATTGAAGAGAAGGGATTAAAACAAATATCCGACAGCTCTGCGCTTGAAACAATGATCGATAAGATCATAAGCAATAATGACGTTTTGGTTAAACGCTACAAAGACGGCGACACAAAATTACTTGGCTTCTTTATAGGTCAAGTAATGAAAGTCAGTAAAGGGCAAGCAGACCAAGCCGTCGCCCGTGATATTATTATAAAAAAGCTGGGGTAACATGACGCGCAATTTACTTTGCATCGATATCGGCAATACCCATGTGGTCATAGCAGTACTGAAAAATACAAACGTATTGGATACTATTCGTATTCCCAGTACTCCCCTTTTGACCGTACCCGATTATATTGCGACCATTAAAGGTCTGCTATCAAAACTGAATTTAAAACCCGGTGATATTCATGGTGCGATCATTTCATCTGTTGTCCCGCGTTTGACAGCTCCCTTTCAAGAAGTTTGTAAAATATTATCGGAACGTGAACCTCTCGTTGTAGACCATACTCTTTCTATAGACCTTAAGATCAATTATGATGATCCCGCCGAAGTCGGAGCCGACAGAATTTGCAATGCCATAGGTGCTCTTGAACAATATTCAGCTCCGCTGATCGTGGTGGATATGGGAACGGCAACAACCTTTGATATTGTATCAAAAAATAGAGAATACCTTGGCGGCGTGATCATGCCGGGATTGGAAACGGCGGGTCGAGATCTGTTCAAACGGGCAGCAAAACTCCCGAAGGTCAGCTTTGATTTCCCCGAAAAGATCATCGGAACCAAAACACGCGAAAGTTTGCAGTCAGGTTTAATGTGGGGAACTATAGATCAAATTGACGGGTTGATAAAGCGAATTTGTCATGAATGGGGTAAAAAAGATGTCACAATTATCGCGACCGGTGGACTATCACATGTCATTGCACCGCATTCAAAGTATATTCAAAAGGTAGATAAATCTCTGACCTTAGTAGGAATGGCGTATATTTACGAACAAGTACGGGGAGAAAAATCATGAAACGCGCCCTGATCATATTTCTTATTTCATTTCAGCTTTTATTGGCTGCTAATTATACTTCAATGGGACAAGTTAAAAAGACCAACAGCATTGATCTTCGAATGACGGATTACGGTTCAAGTATGGGCGGTATGATGCAATGGCGGCTCATGGACAATTTACATGCGGGAATCCAGGCGAGCTGGACTTTTGTATCAAGCGGTAAAGAATATACTTTCACTTTTTATGACCCTGTTTATGGCGAAACCACAGTAAAATTAAACACCATTCATTTAGATTTTCTTAAAGCCGGTATCTTTTTTAAAAAACATTTTTTTACTCGACAATTGGCCAATACATTTGCTCCTTTTGTTTCCATTCAAGCCGGTCCGGTCCTGGCAATTGACACCGATAATGACCCCTTTGCAAATATCAGCCGTTATCAGGAAGCGGAATTCTATCTTGGCTTTTATACTCACTTCCATTTGGGCATTGATTTCATGATGGAAAAACGCAGCTCTCTTACAGTTGCTTTAGGTTATGAGATCAACCGATTCAAGCAACCTGTAGATGAAGTATTCCTTAAAACGAGCTGGAACGGAGCCGCGATCGTCATGAATTACGGAAAATATTTCTAATGGCTCACGAACAATTCTTTTATTCAAATCATATTGTTGATAATACCCTGATCATTGAAAATGATGAGCACAAACATTTGTCCCGTGTTATGCGCAAGAGACCTGGAGATACGATCTGGATCAGTGACGGTAAAGGCACATCATATCAAACCAAGATCCTCGAAATTGACCCGGAAAACACCACCTGCAAGATCGTTGAAAAATATTCACAATTCGGTGAACCTGAAAACCGGGTATCTTTGGCAGTCGGTTTGATCAAACCTGCACATTGGGAGATATTGCTGGAAAAAGCCGTAGAATTGGGCGTTTATGATATTTACCCCTTAATAACGCGTTACACGGTCGTAAAGGGCTTAAAAAGAGATCGCGGGGAAAGGATCATTCTTTCCGCTTTAAAGCAATCTGGGCGCTCTCACCTGCCAATTCTACACGATCCTGCCCCTTTTAGTGAATTTATTCAACAAAAACGCGATGAGATCACATATATCTGCGATAATCAGGATGATTACCCTCAATTGGCATCCGGATCCGCATCAGAAAATTATCTTGTCCTAATCGGACCCGAGGGCGGCTTTCATCCCGATGAAGTTACACTTGCCATTCAACACTCCGCTCAACCTGTCCTGCTGACAAATCGGCGTTTACGAACCGAGACAGCTTGTCTGGCAGCATTAAATCGTTTAGTAGTTTAAGGGTTTAGGGAACTGTCATCCTGAGCGTAACGGAGTGGCCTGCCCGCCGAAGTCTTGACGTAGGCTGGGAAGGATCTATTCATGATTCAGAATTTGGTTTAGGGTAGAGACGCGATTAATCGCGTCTTTACATCATTCTTCCTATAGAGGATTTAACATAAATATGAGCATATAGACTTTGAACCCGATTTTAATAAGGTGGTATAAAACATGAAAATTGAACTTCGCTATTTTACCGGAACGGGCAATTCATGGAAAGTCTTGGATACTTGTAAAGAGGTATTCACTGAAGCCGGACATGACGCATATATTTCAAAATTAAATCCTATGGAAAATGAGATCAAGGGAGCAGATTTGATCGGTTTTGCTTTTCCTGTCCATGCTTTTGGCATGCCCCGTATCGTCTTAAAATATCTCAGATCTCTGAAATCATTTAACAATGGACAAAAGGTCTTCTTTGTTTTTACGGCAGGCGATACGAACGGAGCAGGATTGGGCACTATAAAATGTGCTGGAATTTTAAAGCGAAAGAACTGTGATGTCATTTACTCTGATGTGATAAAAATGCCGAATAACTGGATCCCCTTCAGCACGATCTTGACCATGGATGAGAACGCGACTATTATTGAAGCGGGCGTTGAGAGATCAAAACAGATCGCTGCCAATATTTTGAATAATAAAACAGAACTCTTTGATCATAAAAAGCAACCCTGGTTCTTTAAATCCCCTTCAAACATCATAAATAGTATGTTCAGGAATTTTGGTCTTTTTGGACTTAAAAGCATGTTCAAGCTTTATCCAAGCTGTAACGGTTGCGGTATTTGCGCAAAGGCCTGTCCCACGGGCAGTATTAAGATGGTAAACGGCAAACCCAAATGGTTTAAAACCTGCGAACAATGCATGCGTTGTATCCACATTTGTCCTCAAGAATCCATCTATCAATTTCCCGCCTCCACGAAAGGTAAGAACCGATATATGGAACCGGAATTTAAGCCATTGGAAGATTAATAAATAATAAATAGTAAGTAGTAGAATATTTTCTTGAAATATAAAAGAAATAGCATAATCACACCCATTAAGGGCAATTTTGTATGGAGAATAAAGATATGAAAACATTAAAAACACTATTTCTATTGATCATTATCACCTTAATATTTACATCCTGCAATAATGAAATGGCGAATATTAAGCCTTTAAATAATTATGCCCATTGGCATCAAAGAATGGTGAAATTCATAAATGAAAAGGATAGTATAAAAACAGGAAGTGCCATTTTCCTTGGAAATTCTATTACAGAGGGTTTTGATCTTGACACATTTTTTCCTGAGATGAGTACCGTAAACAGAGGTATTGTATCAGATCATATAGATGGCGTTATACAAAGAATGGATGTTTGTTTGGGAAATGCCGAAGAGACTAAACTTTTTATCATGATTGGTGTCAATGACATCGGTGCAAAACGAAACGAAAAAACGATAAAATATTTATATCGAAATATGGTGAAAGAGATAGTTGAAAACTATAATTACGATGTGTATTTGCATTCCATATTACCCACATCTCCAAGATGGAAGAATTGTCCCCCCGAATTGATCAAGAGCATGAACGTGTATATTGAAAAATTAGCCCAAAAGTATGATCTGACTTTTGTCAATATTTATCCCCTTTTCAAAGACGAGAACTCAGATTATGTTAAGGACGACTTAGTTAAGGATGGTCTGCATCCTAACGAAGCCGGGTATAAAATTTGGGCTGATTATTTGAAGACGGTTATTAAATAGTATGATGTTAACCATAATGCTGAAAGGAATAAGGATATATAAATGATTTCAAACACCACCGAAAACTACAATATTGATCTTAAACCCATTTCTATCTTTAACTCCATTTGGTATTTTGTTATAAGCTCAGCACTAATTTATCTTGGGCTATATAAAGGAATTCCCTTATTGCTGGACAAGGAAGTCCCTTTTCTAACCGCTTATTTGATCTTATTTTATTTCCCATTTGTTTTACTTTTTATTACAGCCTTGATCCTATACAAACGAGAAGGCAATAAATGGGATTGGTCCGATTTTAAAACAAGACTGTACTTAAGAAAAATGAGTAAAAAAGATTGGGTTTGGGCTTTAGGACTTTTGATTTTTGGACTAATTACATATCTGGGTCTTACACCTCTCGGAAATTGGTTTGCAAAAATCCCATTTTTAAGCCCTCCTGATTTTTTTCCTCCTGAGATAAATCCTAACAAATCTATGGTCTCAGGATTTTTTATGGACTTTAAACTCGCCGGGCAATACTGGGTTCCTGTAGCTTATTTTATCGGCTTGGTCTTCAATATTATAGGAGAAGAATTCTTATGGAGAGGAATTCTTTTACCGAGACAAATTAAAAAATATGGAAGCAAAGCATGGATATATCATGGAATCATTTGGACCTTTTGGCATTTTTTCTGGGGTTGGAATCTTATTATCATATTTCCCTTTGCAATGGCTGTATCTTATGTCTTTTATAAACGTCAAAATACTTTGATACCCATCATTACTCATGGATTAATGAATTCAATACCCTTGATCTTAATCATAACAGAAGTATTTAAATAAGTGACCCGTGGCAATAATATAATCTAAATATAATAATCATTCATCGCAGATCGACTGAACATGTTAGTCATTATGACACTTCTTTTCTTTATCAAGCAATAATCTATTTCTCCGCATATTTTACGGATTATATTTGACATTGCGGAGATTAAGCGACTGTAATTTACTAAAAATAAAAATCTGAGGTAATAAATATTTAAATTCAAAACAGTGGGGTAGATATTAAGAATAATTGGGAGAATGGTATCGAAGGGATTATCAATACGATCAATAACGGCGCCTAACACACGTTATACGCAATGATGTGAATAACCAGTTTTTGTAAGCTTGAGTTCAATTGTATACAAATCAAACTTTTTTGAACTCCTTTGGAAATCATTACTGGAATCAAATATGTTATATTTCTTTCAATGGTACAGGCTTACTAAAGACTGATATATATCTCGTAATTCAATCTCATTTTCAATTATTAGTGTGCCAAATGTATACAATATTTATCGTTTTGGCACATAAATAATTGATTGTATTGTTTATTAGTGTGCCAATTGCATACATTATTTATCGTTTTGGCACATAAATAATTAGTTTTATTGTTTATTAGCGTGCCAAACTGGTATTTTTTACATATATTTGGCACATAAATAAATATTTAAGATAAATAAAGTTATGTCTAAAACAATAGTAGGAAGAGTATATGAACAGCAAGTTTTAACCGACTCGCTAACTAGCCACAGGTCAGAACTGGTCGCCATTTATGGACGAAGAAGAACTGGAAAAACCTACTTAATTAGAGAGTTTTTTGGCAATAATATTACTTTTAGTTTTACTGGATTAAGTACTGGAAAAAGAGCTGACCAAATAAAGAACTTCATACTTAAGCTAAACGAAGTAACGAATGAATTTAAAAAAGAGAAGCAACCTACCGATTGGCTTGAAGCTTTTAGTTACCTCAAGACATTCCTTAAAGGGATTAAAGAATCAAAGAAAAAAAAGGTAATATTCATCGATGAATTTCCTTGGGTGGATTCTCACAAATCTGGCTTCTTAGCTGCCTTTGAAAACTTCTGGAATGACTACTGTACCACAAGAAGCGACTTGATGGTGGTGGTCTGTGGATCGGCAGCTTCATATATGGTCAAAAAGATTATTAATAATTCAAAAGGGCTAAGTAAAAGAATAACACAAACAATTAAGCTTAAACCATTCAATCTGCACGAAACTCAAGCCTTCTTCAAGTATAAGGGAATCCCAATGGAAGAGTATGAGATTTTGAAGATTTATATGGTTTTAGGTGGTGTTGCTGAATATCTAGAGCATGTAAAAGCTGGGGAATCAGCCGTAATAACAATAGAAAATTTATGTTTTCAACAAGGTGCATACCTGGAAAATGAATACGATGAAGTATTTAAATCATTATTCGATGAAAATTCATATCACCAGAAAATAATGAACGTCCTAGCCAACAACAAGAAGGAAGGGATTACCAGAGACGAAATCTTGAAAGAATTAAAGATTTCATCAGGCGGAAGATTTTCGGATTCTCTTGAAGAATTGATGCAATCAGGTTTCGTATTAAAATACGATGCGTATAAAAACGAAATAAAATCAACACTATATCGAATCTACGATGAATTTTGTTTGTTCCACCTTCAGTTTATGATACCATTTAAAGGATCAAAGTGGCCTCAAATATTTCAAAAGCAAGAGTACAAATCATGGTGTGGTTATGCCTTTGAAACAATTTGTTTAAAGCATTACAATGAAGTGAAAAAAGCATTGAAGTGCGACCAAATTCAGTCCAAAAACTATAGTTGGCATAACCCTAAAGCACAAGTAGATTTGGTTATTGATCGAAATGATGATGTTGTGAATTTGTGTGAAATTAAATTCTATAATGATGAATTCTCACTTGATGCTACCTACTTGCAAAGACTAAGAAATAAGAAAAAACAATTTAGGGAATCCACTAGAACTAAGAAAGGGATTTATACGGTAATGATTACCACTTGGGGTATAAAATCGAATCAATACAGCCAAGCAATAGTTGCAACCAGTTTAACTATGAAATGCTTGTTTGAACCGATGTAAAATCATTTAATATTGCGTATAACACTATATAAAAACAATAACCGGTATATCAGTAAATTTAAGGATTGTATCCCGCTTCAACTTTCTTGCAACTTGACAGGAATGAAGCCCGCAATCGGCTACTATTCTTATACGAACCGTTAGCCCAAATTTCATCTTTAAATAAAAAGCCGTCCCGAAATATCGAGACGGCTTTTATCTTTATGTATCTTTTTCACCTAATAATTATTTATGCAACGCCTTCAATCCACCCTTCCCCGCATCGACTTTTCTGATCTTTTCGACGCGAGCTGGTTTCAAATTGGTATCAAATACCTTATTGAGCGAATTCGCTTTCATTGCATTATTTGTAGGACCACTTATCTTTGAAGACGCACTTGCCGTTACCGGCGTAAAAATGGTCGGGAATTCGTAGATCCAGGTAATATCAGAGGTACAATCTTCAGTATCACGGAATTCATAGACATATAATGCACTGTCCGGATGCGGATCGCCGGCTTCAACCCGGATTTCCCAAATAACGTCACCTTCAGCTTTCCAGACATAACCTTCCTGGGGATATAGAATATCATCACCTAATTGGTCGTCTCCCCATGAATCAGAGGTACTTAAACTGATAAACACATAATAGATCGCACGATTGGGATGTAAATTATTCAACTGGATCTCGCAGGCATCCGGTGTCAATTCATAACGATATGTTGAACCCGGCAACCATACCATATTTTCACTTTCTAAAAACTTATATCGCCCGGCTGAGCTAACGACGACATCAGCATCGACTGTAAATTTACCACTTACACTATCTTCACCATCAAAGAATAGTGAATCATAATTTTCAACCAAGCAAAACATTGAATCAACGGATAGGTTGGTCAGTGTCAAATCTGCAACCTGAGGACCTATACGATGAACAATGGTTTCACCATCCGTTAATGCAACCGTTTCGGAATAATTTCCAACCCACTCACCGGATGCTTCAACAGAAATATTATTAACCACACCTTTCATGAGTGCGACACTATGGGTCTCACTTGTATCTCCGGCGGCAACAACTTCATCTGCAGCATTGTTCACACTTACAATGATGGCTGCCGGTGTATTGTTATTAACTTCAATATAACCTTCACCACTGCATCCTATTAGCAGTAGAAAAGCAATTAATACGGGGATAAGATAGGATTTCATTTTTCTTCCTTTATTTTTCGTCCAATTTCACAGGTGGTTTTGATACCACCTCTAACATTATAGATCGTTTCAATATATAAACGTTGTGGATCCAACAGTGATGTCAGATCCCTGTATATTCTGTTTGTCATATCTTCCTGGTATATTCCCACGTTCCGAAATGACATATAGTAATATTTCAATGATTTCAATTCAACGATCTTGTCCTTCGGGATGTATGATACATAAACCGATGCAACGTCAGGAAGACCACTAAAAGGACAAACAGCCGAAAATTCGGGATAATTTAAATGAATGGTCTGCTCCTCACCTTCGTAGGGAAGGGTTTTAAGAAGATCAGGGCGGATATGGCTGTGATCTTCAAAGGGCAGGAATAATCCTTCAGCTTTTGGCATAAACACTCCTTGTTTCAGGCAAATGTATGTATAGACTTCAATTTTTCAAATAGTTTTATTGTCGATTTCAATAGAATGTCATTTCGACCCCCGATTGTTCGGGGTCAACTGGCGGAATAGTGGAGAGATTTCAAATTACTTAAGAGATATCTTGAGTTTGAGATTTCTCCACTCGCTCTTCGTCTATCAACGAATCACTCGGTCGAAATGACAGCATAATATAACATTTCAACACTTCAACATTTCAATGCTTCAACAATTATTTTTTTCGCTTTTTCTACGATATCGGAAAGATTCGGTTCCTTACAATATGATATCCAATGATCGGGTGCAAATTTCCTAAACCAGGTCATTTGACGTTTGGCAAATCTGCGTGTATTTTTCTGTATTTCGGATATTGCTGTTTCTTTATCCATCTCATCGTTCAAGAAAGCAATGATCTCTTTATATCCGACGGTATTCAATGCATTTAAACCAGCTGAATAACCGGCGTCGAGTAATGCTTTAACCTCATTGATCAACCCGGTATTGATCATATCATGAACGCGACGGTTAATACGAGCGTACAGAAGTTTTCGTTCAGGGTCAAGTCCGATCATCATATGCTTCCATGGAAATTTATTTTTCTGTTCTTTAAAAACTTCTGATGGTTTCTTCCCTGTCATCTCCCAAATTTCCAATGCCCGGCAAACACGCTTTGGATTTTTAGCATCAATCCCCTTTGCATAATCGGGATCGATCACTTTCAATTCGGCAAATAGTGCCGGCCACCCTTTTACCTTAGCTTTTATCTGGATGGCCTGACGAATATTTTCATCACTTGACAGCGTATCGGATATCATGCCTCTCACCGCCTGTACGTAGAGTCCGGAACCGCCGCAAACGATAATATTTTTTCCATTGGAGATCTTTTCCCCTATGATCTTGCGCGCCTCTATACCGAATTCTCCCGCAGAGAATTTTTCATCCGGATTTCGCTCATTTATAAAGTAATGTTTTACACGGGAAAGTTCTTCATCCGAAGGGGTTGCGGTACCGATATCCATATGACGATAGACCTGTCGACTATCGGCAGATATAATATTCGCATCTAACCACTCGGCTAATTCTAAAGATAAGGCTGTCTTACCGCTGGCGGTTGGACCAACAATAAATAAACAAAATGGTTTTAATTTATCAAAGCTCATGAAATAAAAGTGAAAAATCGTAATTGATCACGGAATGGGTTAAGGCACCCACAGACACGACATCTATGCCCGTCCGGGCAATATCCTCTACCGTATCTAAGTTTACGTCACCCGAAGCTTCCAACAATATTTTGCCGTGATCAATCGAAACGGCAGTCCTTAATTCATCAAGTGTAAAATGGTCCAGCATGATCATTTTAATTGGATAATTGATCGCTCTTTTATATTCGTCAAGATCCGTGACCTCGATCTCGATATCAAGATCACGTGGTGCGGCATAATCCATCGCCGCTTTCAGGGCTTTTTCCAGTCCACCCGCCCAGCGAATATGGTTCTCTTTGATCAGGATCATGTCATACAAGGCATAACGATGATTATATCCGCCACCGCGGGTCACGGCATATTTATCCAATACGCGAAGGTTCGGCATGGTCTTGCGTGTATCCAGGATACGGCAATGTGTGCCTTGAACTTTCTCAACAAAAGAAGCCGTTAAGGTAGCTATCCCCGACATTCTTCCTATAATATTCAGAGCTGTCCGTTCAGCCGCAAGAAGGGATCTGCCTTCCCCTTTAATTGCGAGTATCACATCATCGGCTTTTAGCTTATCACCATCTTTTTTATAGACCTGAACATCCAGATCTTCATCATACAATTCAAAGACCCTTTTAGCAACTTCGACACCGCCGAGAATACCGTTTTGTTTGCTAATGATCTCGGCTTCTGCCTGTAATTCAACCTGCATTGCAAGAGATGTAACATCACCCGTGCCAATATCTTCAGCTAAGGCCTTGTTAATGATATCGTCAACTAATTTCCAGTCAAGTTGCTTTTTCATTTTAACTCGTATTATTTTTTGATCACAAGTTTATCGTGGCACTTTCCTGTTGCGGTATAACTTTTATAGACCAATGAATCTTTGCTAAAATCTATTGTCTGAAAATACTGCTGTCCTTCTTCACCTTTTATGATGTAAAGACTGTCAAACTTCGATTTGATAGGATACTGTTTGGAACCTGAAACCGAGATCACATAGTTAACACCTTTTGAAGGATCATCCATGATCTCACCCTGTTTCAGCGGGTAAGTCCGCGTATAAGCATGATCATGTCCCTGCAAGACAAGCTGTACTCCATATTTTTCAAACAAAGGCATAAAGAGAGCGCGATAGTCCGGGTAATCGCGTTCCCATCCACAAGGATAGAATCCCTGATGAATACCTACGACCGTCCAACGGTTCTTGTTCTTTTTCAATACCTTTTTCAGCCATTCGGATTGTTCAGCAAGGCGTTCATTGCCATTAAGAATAATGAAGCGTACACCCTGATAATCTACATAGTAACATGTTTCTTCCAGTCCCTCGGGACCATTTTCCGGCTGAGTCACATGTGGGCGCCATGTTGCAGGAAGAGTATCCCGTTTAGTGCGGTATGCCCACAAGTATGCATGATTACCAACTGCCATGATATGAGGATAATTGGCAAATACTTTTTCAGCACCTTCAAAATAGGCGTCCCATTGCCAGTCTTCATAGGGATAATCAACCAAATCGCCCGCAACATACCATAAGGCTGCATCGGGGACCGTTTTCACCGCTTCATCATAAAGACGCGGTAAATAGGTTTTATATCCCCATTGCGGATCACCGAGATAGACCATCGTAAAATTATATTTTCTCTTTTCAGCAGTTGTAAACGTATACCAAGGTGACCAATCTTTTCCATCACCTACCCGATAAGCATAATTTGTATTGATTTCAAGGTCTTTTATGATAACTGAGCAGGCATATTGAGCTACTTCTTCTGTTGTATCGGTATATACAATTTCGGGTATTAGAGTAAGCGTATCTCCACGTCGATGCAATTTAACATCATCGGCATTTTCCACATATTGCACATAAGCCGTATCCACTTCTTCGTAAAAACGGAAAGTGACTGCCATGGACTTTTCGGGCGCCTCGGTTAAGTTTAATATGATTCGCTTGGGTTCTTCTGCCTGTATAGTAACAAGCAATATCATCAGTAATACGATTATTTTTTTCATTTTTTTCTCCAATATTTTATTTAATGATAAGCATTTTTTTAGTGTCTATCCAATCCCCTGCCTCTATGCGATAAAAATAAACACCTGTAGAAAGTTTATCAGCCAAAAATTCCACATTATACATGCCGGCGTTCTGATAACCATGGACCAAAGTTGCCACTCTATTTCCTGTGATATCATAAACAGATAAATTTACCTGTCCGGCTTTTGCTATTTCATAGGAGATCTTTGTCAAAGGATTAAATGGATTGGGATAATTTTGATGTAAATAGTATTCGCCGGGCAACATTTCATTGGTATCGTCACCAATAGTTGTCCAGGTAGGATAAATAACACGAATGCGATCAACATACATAGAACCCGTCGTAGCTGCATCGTCAATTCTTAAACGAATACCTGTAAGCTTCATGGGATATAATTGTT
>CAYNBL010000070.1:0-12432 GCA_964395205.1 uncultured bacterium
TTAAAAAGGGAAAGAAAAATTCAATTTACAGATCATTTTTTGGCCAAATAGCCTCGGATTTTGATATTAAGCCTCAACTGTCAATTGTCAACTGTCAATTATCAATTGTCAATTATCAATTGTCAATTATTTTCCCATCTCCCAACTCAAATGAAACTTCGCCTGCTGAAAACTTTCTTTGGGATTGAGGCCGATGGCAATGGTGAGGCGGTTATTGCCTGCAGGAAGCGAAAAACCTACACCAAGATGATGTGTTACCGGATCGGCATGCTGCATGATGACACCATCGTAAAAAGCAAAAAGATGTGCTCGTTTAAAATATCCCGCCTCAATTTTCCAGCCAATAAAGGCATTCGTGATATACTGTTCAAAATAGGCACCCCGAAGGAAATTAGCGCCACCGAGTTTAAATTGATCGTAGAGAGCGATAGGATCTTCAGAAGCAACATAGCCTCCTAAAATATCAATATTGACTCCAAGAATTGATTTACGCAAAGTAAGTCGGGCATCCAGTTCGGAACGTGAAATTCTCTGATTACTTGCAAAGTGTAATCCGGTAGTCAAATTTATGGATCCGGAAATATTACCCGGTTTAGCTAACCATAGAATGGAAATATTTGTAGCAGATCTATTTTGAGTAACAAAACCCGAATCGGAACCAATATTGGTTGTACCGATATGTTCATTTACATAATTAACGGTAAAATTTGAGCGCTGACTCATATGATAGATCACACCTAAGTCAAGATCCCGCTTAACGTAAAGACTATCTTGAAAGCGTTGAGAAAATGCCAATTTTGCCGAAAAGGGTTTATTAAAGATATAGGGTTCAGTGTAGGAAAGATCAATGGAATTAACACCAAGTGTAGGACGGGACCAATAAAAACTGGCAAGCCGTCCCAAGCCACCAAGATTGATCAGCTCAAATGAAATGTCTCCGATAATACCCTGTCGATCTGCTTCCTGTTTATATGCTACGATAGCATTAAAACGAACATTTTGCTTTGCCACAGTATAAAAACGCAGTCCATTTTTATATATATCTGCACGTTCTCCTACATCAAGCAAGGTATTTGCTTTTAATTCGTTGATCATATTTCGAACTTGTGAATAGTTAAATACTCCAGACTCCGGTAAGGTAATATAACGCGAAAGCAGAGATATCTCTCTCGGAGAATAATCACCGAAAACGACCGTATCGATCATTGTTTTTATACCTTTGTCAACCCGATAGTGAAAATACTCATTTTCACCCTTTTTAACATAAGCGTTCAGAATAGCTTCAATATGAGGGTAGCCTTGATCACCAAGTGAAACAATATAATTGTCAATCGTGGATTCAAGGGCTTTTTCATTATTTACGGATATTGTATCGTTTTCGATGACACAAAAATATCCCGGATCCGCATAGACCAGACTCGCAAGAGAAACGATAAAAAGGATACAAAAAATGTTAAGGCGCTTACTCATTAGAAATATGCCTTCACTTCAAGATTTGCGGTAATAATTCCCGGTTGTTCCGCGCGTTTACGATATTGTAAAAACCCACCAGCGGAAATAAATTGATTAATACGTTTTTCATAGCGTAAAGCTCCGGACCATGTCCAGCCAACGGGCAAGCCGTTTGCAGTTTCGTAGGGCAGGGATCCGGTGTGATCACTGATCACCTTATCTAAACCTAGCATCAGGAAGAAGCGTTCACCCGCAACCCTATACCATATCCAGTCACTTTTAATTTCAAACCAATGGGTTAAAAAATTACCGTTATAGTCTGTCGTAATATGTTCGTATTTACCTTCAATACTGGCACGCAATTTCTTTGAGAAAAGATATTCACAATCTAAACCGATTCCATGACTTAGCGTTTGAATCCGATAGCTGTTCAAAGGTAAGCGCTGTTGATCCCTGGAATGGTATTTGTAGTAAATATCTAAAATGAATTTTTCCGGTTTAAAACGATATTTAAACCAGCGTTTTGACTGGAAGTAAACATTTTCGTTATAGGCGGTTTGAAAGTTTTGAGAGTGGATATCCTCGAACAATACCGTAATACGATGTTTCCCATCGGGTCCCGTCAATCCGGCTTCATGTTTTAATCTCAGGTTACCATAAAAGATACTGGTATCCGGATCATCGATCAACAAGGGTTTGTACAGTACCAAAACGGGTGTTCGGTAATCGGTTGAACCATTATGCGTGAAATGAACGCTGACTTTTTTCCACTGTTTCTTCCATTTCAGGGAGGTGGCAAATTTACTGACATATTGTTCCTGGCGTTCATTGGTTAGCTCGGAACTCAGAATAAAATTTCCCATGTCATCGGGCACATACTGTCCGAAATCATCTAAGCGATAGTAACCAAGTCCATCACCGACATAAATAAAAACCGCTTCGCGTTTTGTTTCGGATGTTCTGTTGATCACAGTTTTAACGCTTCCACCCAATCCAATCTTTTTAAGGTTAAAGCGCAATTGACTGTTTGTTAAAAGATAATGTTCATCACCGGTTTCGCGTTGATCATAACGATAGCTGGCTATTGTGTTCCATTGCAATTTCTTTTCAAAAAAGGCCTGATCAAACTTGAGCGAGGCATCGTGTTTTTGAGAATAGGAATGAAAACTGGAATCACTTGTTTCCCAATCGTAATCTTTACGATAAGTATAATCTACTTTCCATTTCCCCACCGCTATTCCGGCTTTTACCGATTGAGCGTGATAGGCGGTAGAAGAAGAAAATATTGGTTCAAAACGATCTTCCAGTAGAGATGCGTAAATGGAAAAGTTTTTAGCGATCGGAATATTGGCGGCGGCATTTACGCTGTAATAGGGTAAAAATCCATTATCAAGCAGATGTGACCATTTATACTGAAAACCTGCTTTTTTGACAGTTATCTTTCCGTCGGCCAATAAGCGCAAGCGAGAGTTGCTTTTTGTGTCGGCGACATATTCCATCGCGGTATTTGAATTCAAGAACGAATTGTTTACACTGGCGGAAACAGATGCCATTTGCACAATACTGTCTCCGGCATCAAAGCCGAGATAACGCTCAAAATCCGGCATCGTTACTTTGGCAAAGCTTGTAAAATTTTTATCCATAAACCACCCATTGCTCAGCAATGAGAAATGTTTACCAATTGGGAGTGCCGCTTCCCATTTTATGGCAGGTGATTCCCGGTTACCTCCAGTATCATAATTGTTTGGATTAAAAGAAGAATAAGCCCCTTCCAATAGGGCAAAAACTTTACCTTTTTGGCCGATCTCCATATTCATGGAACCGATCCACTGTGTGGTTGGCAGGGTAACTTTTCGGCGCGGAAAATACTGTGATAATGGGTCGCCGGGTGCATATACATACATCATCTTTCCCTCTGCAGTATAATTTCGGACATACCCGCCGTTTTGATTTTCCCGATAAAAATAGACGGTATGAGTTCCAAGATCTTCACCCGCATAATTCCAGATGCCACTGCTTAAACTATAATCGCCGGCCGTATCTTTAATGGCTGTTGAAATAACAAAGTAGCCATCTGTGGATATGATCCCGGCAAGAGAATCCGGATCAATATTTGATAAATGTATGTCGACAGGATTATTCTCATCATCTTTTTCCCGGATATAGGAAGCTGAAAGTTTGAAGTTTTTTCCAAAGCGCCACGAAGAAGTCGCGCCCATTGAAGAACGAGGGTAAAATTCATTTACATAATTAAATTCAATCACAATGCGCGAAGATGCCGACACCATCAACTCAGAAGAAAAGAACAATTCAGCATCGGTATAGTAAAGCGTGTATTCTGTTTTCTTGAGGGCAATACCATCTACATATACTTTCTCGGATTCCGGAACGATCGTTATGGCATTGTCTCCATCTGAGCCATGTAAGCGGTAGGGACCCTGGTCACCATCTCTTGCAACGATCTCTTGCCGATTGAATTTGCCGCGGGCCGAACCCACAAAGGCAGCACCCTGGTAACGGTCATTTTTAAAACTAGCTTGAGTACCGATCATTTTTCGGTTGAAACGACTCCAGTGATTCCAAGTATTGTTGACGTAAACATCACCGATCTGAGCGTCGAATTTATCCGAGTATATCTGTATGAGAACATTGTCAACATCTTGTACGGATTGAGTGGACGAGTAATCCTGAAAGGGTGCATCATTATCTGAAATAATTCCCTTGATGTGAACGCCGGGTGAAAGTTCACCGTTGATGCGAATATCCAAACCGCCGCTTAGTAAGCTTTGACCCGAAGATCCCACTTCCAGTTGCCGGGAAACGGATCCGCTTGTTTTTATATTTGATAATTGGGAATAGGATGTGCTTCCTTCAATAGTCTCTTTCGGAAACCAGTCATTTATTTTGCCGATACCAAGATTTTTTTTCCGGGGTGCACTGAGATCACTGTATTGATAATAGATATTTACAGTATCCTGTTTTTCCGGCGATTGCAAAAAGATAAGTCGTCCGTAAAGATCATCGACAAGATAGGGAATATTATCCGCAATGGAAATCGAATCCATGGTGATCAACTGATGACGCAAGGCATAAACCGTTTGCCCGGGATGAATAACAATTTTATCCTCTGCCGTTCCGGCAAATAAGGGAAGCATAAGCAAAGATAACACGATGCCGGCAAGGATGTTATTGTAATGGGTCATGGAATAGTAACTACGACTCCCTGTTGACTGATCAGAATATATGAAGTCTTTTGACGACCGAGATATACGACGTCCTTTAGATCGGATAAGTAACGAAGTGAAGTATCTTCAGGTTTCCAAATATATACACCATCTTTTGATCGCAATCCAAACGTCTTTCCATTTAAAATGAATATTTTGCTAACATTAATATTTTTTGGTAAGGGATATTCTTTTAACGTGGTTCCATTTTCATCGCATACCCAGAGTAGTCTCTTGTCTTCGAAATAAACGATGATGAGTTGATCAACACTAAATAGTTTAATGTTTCCCGAAACGGGACGATCACCCCAGTTTGAAGGGAACCCTTCCCGGGGACGAATTTGAAGGATATGTCCATAAAAATCATCGTAGATCAACCAGTCATGTTCAGAATTTATAGTGAAATCTTTGGGTGAAAGAATAGCTTTATCTAAAGGTGTCACAGTACGGATATTTAGAAAACGATCCCATGAAAATACAGTGTTAGTCGCATCGTCTAGCACATAGATTTCACCTGTTCCGTCCAATACCGGGCGAACGGGACTTTGTAAACTAATCTTATTTGCATAATCTTGTCCCGAATAAACAGACTGCAATTTTCCATCAACATATCTCAAGAGTTTTCCTTCGTTCTGTGATAAACAAATTTGATCTCCAAAAATAGTTACTGCGACTTCATCACATGGGGCAACGTGCAAGGTGTCCGCAGCGTTCAATACAATTGTCAAAAAAAGAAATGACAATATTGATATAAGGGAAAAACGTTTCATTGTAAAATTTAGGGGAAGAAAAGTACAAAGGCAAAAGGCAAAAGTAAAAAGAATAAAGGTCAAGATTAAGATTGAGATCAAGACTACTGATTTATCATCTCTCATCTCTAATATCTTATGGACTTATTTTCTTCCATTTTATCCTCATCCGTATTAGATTTTATTATGGTAATAACTGCTGCATTAAGTATCGAAATAGCACCTTTGTTGAATGCTTTATCTGCAAAAAAAGTCAAAGCTTACAGCAATAAGACCGCATTGTATCATAGTGAGGGTTATGATCTGTTAATCACGGGGGTTGGCCCGGTTATGGCGGAGCGAACCTTAAAATTATATCTTGACGAACATCAGCCGGACCGCATATTGAATATTGGATCTGCCGGCATGTTGACTCAACCCATGGAGCTGGGGAAAACATATCATATTTCCTCTACGCTGACTGAAAATGAAGAAGCGATATACTTGGATCTATTAAAGGGTGAATCGGGAGAAACATGCCTTTCGGTTAGACGAAGTATCAACGATACCGATCGGCGTGACAATTCGCACAAAGCACATGGAGCAAGGCTTGCCGATATGGAATGTTATACCTTAGCAAAAATCGCTGTTGAAAAGAATATTCCCATGTCCGCAATAAAGATTACAACAGATTATGCGGATTGTGAAACAACAGACATGTTCAAACAACAAATAGAAAAAAGCGCAAAAACACTCGCAGAAGAAGTTCAAGAAATATTAAAAACAATATAGGAGATACCATAAAAAAAACAGTTTTACTCGTATTGGTCGGAAAGCGAAAAGAAGTTGCCGTTAAACTTCAGCAAGTTCTGACGGCATGGGGCTGCTTAATCAAAACTCGTTTGGGTCTTCATGCCGGCGTAATGGAAAATTGCTCAGAAGCCGGTTTCCTATTTCTTGAACTCTACGGTTCAGATGCAGATAATGCAGAATTAGCACGTAAAATAGGGGTTATACCCGGTATTGAATCTAAACTCGTAGTCCTTGAACAAAAAGAAGATTAATTTGTGACCTGTGATCTATAGCGGTCATTTATCATTAAAACTAAGGAGTTGATATGGAACTATTTCACCCCGAAGCAACCGAACAAGCTCTAAGCATTCTTCGTTCCGGCGAGAATTTTAATTGGATTGTTATCCCGATCCTTGCATTTGTCGTATATGTTTATATGAATGAGATCGAAAAAAAGAATTGGAAAGCCATTGCTGCCGGTTTGGCCTTGTATATGACCCATTGGCTTTTTGAGATCATCAATGCTTTAATATGCAAATTCTCCGGTCATGCCTTGTGGACCGTTCCGACCGGTACATCGTTCCTTCTTCTTGTTGGCGTAGGTATTGAATTAAGCTTCATGTTTTTGGTCGCGGGTGTTATTCTGACTAAACTTTTACCTGTTGATCCAAAAACCAAGATATTTGGCATCGGAAGTCGCTGGTTCTTTGCTATCGCGAATGCGGCATTATTTGCTATTATTGAGATCTTCTTAGCTAAGACACCTGCGTTTATCTGGGTTTATCCCTGGTGGAACTCGCTTACGGTATTTGTATTGGTTTACATTCCATTTTTCCTCGCAGCTAATTACGCCTATTACTGGGATAAAAAAAAGCAAGTGCGATTCATTGGCGGCATGTTTGTGTTGAATGTAATATTGATGATCGTATTTGTAGGAATCCTTAAGTGGATTTAATAATTATTAATAACAGATAACAGCCGTAATAATATAAAATTAGCCCCTTTTTTACTTCTTTTATAAAGTGAATGGTTTTATTATTGGAAACAAAAATTTGAGTGGATAATGTCAGAAGTCTTGTTAAAAAATCGCGAGCATACACCCGGAGGGATCCGGGAGATGTTGGCTATTGCTTTGCCAATGATCATTTCCTATGCGGCTGATACGGTGATGACCTTTACCGACAGGATGTTTTTAGCCCGACTTGGCCCTGAAGTCATGAATGCTGCTATGGGTGGCGGAATGACTTCCATGATGATGATGACTTTTTTTATGGGGTTGATAGGGTATTCAACTGCTTTGGTTGCGCAGTATTTTGGTGCAAAGCGCAAGAATACCTGTCCGGTGGTAACAACTCAGGCTTTTCTTGTCATCTTGGTTGCATACCCAATCATTCTTCTATTAAAGCCTTTGGGTATTAAGTTTTTTGAACTGATGCATGTACCTGCTTTGCAAATGGAATACCAGGTAATTTATTTCAATATCTTAATCTTTGGGACGATCATCGGTTTAACTCGCGCAGCTTTGAGCTCATATTTTTCAGGTATAGGACGTACACGGATCGTTATGATCGCGGGTATTACATCTATGGTTGTTAATATTTGTTTGAATTATATTTTGATCTTTGGAAAATTGGGATTACCCGCCATGGGGATCCGTGGTGCCGCCTATGGTACAATTATTGGCGGTATTTCAGGTTTGGTAATTTTGTTTATAGCCTATTTCAATAAAACGAATAGGCAAGAATTCCATGTAATGAAATCGTTCCGTTATTATGGTCAGATCATGAAAAAGCTACTACATTATGGCTATCCGCCGGGACTTGAATTTATTTTGAATTTCTTTGCTTTTAATGTAATGATCCTGATCTTTCATTCCATGGGAAATGCGACAGCGACAGCAACAACTATTATGTTCAACTGGGATATGGTATCCTATGTGCCGCTGATTGGAATAGAGGTTGCGGTAACCAGTTTGGTCGGTAGGTATATGGGTGCGCAAAATATTAAGACAGCAAGTAAAGCGGCCATGTCTGCTCTTAAGACGGGATTAATGTATTCCAGTGTTATACTTGTTTTATTTGTTTTCTTTCCCGAGCAACTTGTTCAGGTATTCAAACCGGTTGGAGAAAACATCATCTTCGAACAGGCGGTTCCAACGGCTGTATTTATGCTTCGCATTGCGGCGATCTATGTCATGATAGAAGCATCTATTGCAACTTTTGTCGGGGTCTTGCGAGGCGCGGGTGATACACGCTGGTCTATGATCGCATCGGTAACCTTACATTATATTATGGTAGGCGGTCTTTATTTTGTCGTTAAAGTTCTGAATATGAGCGCCCAAGCGGGATGGGTTGTGATCGTAGTTGTTTTTATGTTGTTCTCAGTTGTTTTTTATCTTCGTTACCGTGGTGGAAAATGGAAAGAGATTCATATCGTAGAAAAGAATGTGGAAGAAGCCTAAGGGAACAAAATAAACCAAGGTCGTTAAAGACCGTTAAGCCCGTATCGGAGATACATGCAGTTCATTAAAGATTATATCTATGAAACATATCATTTGCTCCTTGAGATGTCACCCTATCTTCTTTTGGGTTTTCTTATTGCGGGTATTCTAAAATTCACATTAAAGCCCGCAACAATGAAGCATCATTTAGGTAAAGCAAACCTTCGTTCAGTGATCAATGCATCTTTGCTTGGTGTGCCCATGCCCCTGTGTTCCTGTGGTGTGATCCCAACCGGGGTCGGCTTATACAGGAATGGAGCTTCAAAAGGAGCCGCTCAATCATTTTTGATCTCTACACCCCAGACCGGCGTGGATTCTATTATGATCACATACTCCTTGCTGGGATTACCTTTTGCTATTATCCGACCGATTGCAGCATTTCTGACCGGGATAGCAGGTGGCGTGATCACGAATAAAGTTGAGGGTGAAAAACCCCACGAGTTTGCGAATAGAACAGTCGAAGAAGACATGCCAAAAGGCTGGCAAAAAATTCCGGCTATCCTGAAATATGCATTCATAGATTTTATGGCTGATATTGCCAAATGGTTGGCGATCGGCATTTTGATCGCGGGATTGATCTCGGTAGTTTTACCGGATGATTTCTTCTTGAAATATTTATCGAATCCCTATCTATCTATGGTTGTGATGCTGGTAGCTTCGATCCCACTGTATGTTTGTGCAACATCTTCCGTCCCTATTGCCGCTGCTTTGATCTTGAAGGGCCTGTCACCCGGTGCTGCTTTGGTCTTTTTAATGGCCGGACCGGCAACCAATGCCGCAACGATCTCAGTAATTGGTAATACACTGGGTAAAAAATCGTTGATCGTCTATTTGTCTACCATCATTATTGGTTCGTTTGCGGGTGGTGTGATCCTGGATCAATTTATGCCGGCATTCTGGTTTACGGGTATTATGTCTATGGGGCATGACCACCATATGATCCCTGAATGGTTAATGATATCATCAACGATTATATTAACGATCCTGATCGTTTATACACTGATAAATAAAATGATAAAAAAGATTAAAGGTAATAATCACGAATGTGAAACCTGTGAGATACCCCATATGACAGAAAAAACTGAATTTTTAGTACATATCGAAGGTATGACGTGTCAACATTGTGTGATGAATGTAAAAAAAGGACTTTCTTCCCTTGACGGAGTGACTGAAGTTGTCGTAAATTTAGAAGCCAAAACCGCCCGGGTGTCCGGGAAGGTGGACGAAGATAAGATCAAAGATACGATTAAAAAGTTAGGTTACACTGTAAAAGGAATTGAATGAAAGCCATTATTCCCGCTGCCGGCATCGGTGAGCGATTACGTCCCCATACCTTAAACCGTCCCAAAGTGATGGTTCCCGTTGCGGGAAAGCCAATTTTAGAACATATTTCAACATCTCTTTTTGATGCCGGGTTTGACGAAATATCGGTTATTGTCGGATATAAAAAAGAAGCGATCATTTCATATTTCAATGAGAAATACCCGGGTAAATTTCATTTTCCCGTTCAGGAAGAAATGAAAGGACTGGGACATGCCATTCTATATGGTTTGGATGATGTGGATGAGCCGGTATTGATCATTCTTGGAGATACGATCATAGACTTAGATATGTCCAAATTGATGGATCCAGTACATAACATGATTGCCGTTGTAAAAGTTGATGATCCGCAGCGCTTTGGTATTGTTGAAACGGATGAGAACAACTTGATCACAGTCATGGTCGAAAAACCGGAACATCCCAAGAGCAACCTTGCAATTGCCGGCGCATACTATATTCTAAGTCAGCGAAAGTTGAAGCAGGCTATTGAAAAGTTGATAGAAAATGACGTAAAGACTAAAAATGAATATCAATTGACTGATGCGCTTGCTCTCATGATGAAAGTCGGTGAACCTTTTAAAGCGCTACCAATTAATAAATGGTACGATTGCGGAACGATGGAAACGCTGCTTTCGACTTCTGCATATTTACTTTCGAAGGAATCTGTAAATAATGGAGAGTGCAACAACTGTACGATTATTGATCCAGTCTATATTGCAAAAGGAGCTGTTCTGTCAAATTCAGTTATCGGACCAAATGCTGCATTTGGCAAGGATACTATCATTAAAGATTCCAGAATCTCCAATAGCATGATCAACGATGGAGCGGAAATTCAGAAATGTCTATTAAGTAATTCTATTATTGGGTATGGTGCGAAGGTTGTTAATATTGATGGAGAGATAAATATTGGAGATGATGAAAAAGTGAAAGATAATCAATAAATAGTAATAAATTGAACACTTGTAGAAAACAGATACGTGTCCTGCAGAATGGAATAAGAATTGATGCCCGTTTATTAAGATGTTTGACTTATAATTAAAATAAAAAATTTGAAAATATGGGAATGATATAAAGGAGATATTATGAAACCGAGAAAAATTAAAGATAAAATTTATTGGATGGGTTATGAAGATTGGGACGCACGTCTTTTTGACTCTCTCATTCCTCTTCCAGACGGAACCAGTTACAATGCCTTTTTAATTGAAGGCAGTGAGAAAACTGTTTTGATTGATACTGTTGAGCCACAGTTTTCCGATGATTTGATGGCACAACTGGAAAATGTATCTAAACTGGATTACGTGATTTCGCTTCATGCGGAGCAAGACCACTCAGGCAGTATTCCGCAGGTGCTTTCTAAATACCCAGACGCAAAATTGATTACCAGCCAAAGAGCAAAAACGATGCTTATGGATCTGCTCCATATATCCGAGGAAACTTTTAAAACGGTTGACGACGGAGAAATCCTTTCTCTCGGGGATAAAACCCTGGAATTCATATATACGCCTTGGGTACACTGGCCTGAAACCATGGTGGCCTATTTAAAAGAAGATAAAATATTATTCAGCTGTGATTTTTTTGGCGCTCACATTGCATCATCAGAACTCTATGTTACCGATGAAACACGTATTTATGAAGCAGCAAAACGCTATTATGCTGAAATCATGATGCCTTTTGGAAATATAATAAAGAAAAATCTGGAAAAAATTGCACCTTACGATATTGAGATCATAGCTCCCAGCCATGGACAAATTTATTTACAGCCATCCTTTATTATTGATGCATATAAAGAATGGATAGAAGGACCACCCAAAAACCTAGTAGTATTACCCTATATTTCAATGCATAATAGTACGAAAAAAATGGTCGACTATTTTGTTGCATCTCTTGTAGAAAAAGGTGTCAACGTTGAGCAATTTAATTTGACGGTAACAGACATAGGGAAACTGGCAATGGCTCTTGTTGATGCCGGGACAATAGTTATTGGCACGCCGACGATTCTTGCGGGTCCTCACCCCAATGTTGTTTATGGTGCCTATTTAGCAAATGCATTACGCCCGAAAGCCAAGTTTTTATCTATTATCGGTTCATACGGGTGGAGAGGAAAAGCTGTAGAAGTATTAGCGGGAATGATTCCTAATCTTAAAGTAGAAGTTATCGAACCTGTCCTTGCCAAAGGCTTACCATCAGAAGCTGATTATAAGGCTCTTGAAAATTTAGCTAAAACTATTTCCACGAAACACAAGGAACTGGGTTTTAAATAAACAAAGTAATTTTTAAATTTACAGCATTAACATACCAACCGTAGCGCAGTGGAAGAATCTTTTCATGAAAAAGTGTTCTATACAATGAATAGATTTACTGGCCCCGATTACCAAGACCAAAACAAGTATTATTTTACTAAAATCGGATTTACAGA
>CAYNBL010000071.1:0-12206 GCA_964395205.1 uncultured bacterium
TCCTAACATTCAGTAATTTATAGTGATTTTAGCCTCACAAAATTACCATTAGGCCAATTTAGCTGATATTTAAACTTTGACATGATCGGGGTCCATTTTTTGATCGCCGGGATATCGGATTATACCTCTCAATTTCTCGAGCCATAAAATAATCACCCAAAGAACCTCGACCTTGTGGCCTGCCGACCGAAGCCCCGATCCTTCGGGGCGTAGGCTGGAGAGGTTCAACTGCACAATAACCCGGGATGCAATCCCGGGACCACCAAGCCTCCGCTTCCCACAACCCCGAGCTACGCCGAGGGGTTGAACATAAAAATAACCCGAGGTGTAACCTCGGGAACAGAGACATTCCAAGTACTCACAACCCCGACGCATGGAGGGGTTGAACAATTAGATAGATCTGTATAATCTGGGCCAGAAGGGCGAAGCCCGCGGGGCGAAGACTGGAAATCTGTGCTTAGTATTCTTAAGCTCTTTGTTTTCTTTCCTTCTGTGCTACCAACTACTCCGTCAGCTGACCGCGAACGATCAGGGGTCGAAATGACAGGCTATACTACACCGTATTCATCTAAAACCTCAAACAATCTTGCTTCATTTTCTATAACTTCAGCATGCCATCCGGCTTTCTTTGCACCTTCAATATTTTCTTTTAGGTCATCAACAAAAAGAGTTTCCGAAGGATCAATGTTGAAAAGTTCAATAAGGCGCTGATAAGACCGCGAATCGGGTTTTATATAACCCTGAGCATATGACACATATGAAGAACGGATCACGCGTTTCAGGTCGATCTCCTTGTCAAGTGCATTAAAATCCAGAGAGTTGGTATTTGAGAAAAGTATAATATTGTAATGTTTTTTCAACCAATGAACCATGGCCCAGGTTCGCGGACGAAGAGAAAAGGTTTTATGGATATTATCTCTATATTCTTTTTCATCGTCTTTTTTTAATGGAATATAATTGTTCAATTCTTTAAAAAACTCTTCTTCACTATGCTTCCCCACTTCAAATTCTCTGAAGAAGTTTGATCCAAAGAAAGTCATGAACATATCATAGTCCCAACCCATGGCATCGGTAAATCGTCGGTAGTTGACATCCACCAAAATATTTCCAAGGTCAAAAACGATGTTTTTTATCTTAATATCCAACATTAGAGTTCAAGTAATTCTTTTGGTGCCTTGGTAATGTTCTCAATGCCATTTTCGGTAATGATCACATCATCTTCGATACGGACACCGCCCCAGTTGGGGATATAGATGCCCGGCTCGACGGTCACAACCTGATTAACCATTAATTCTTTATCATAGGTCGAAGAAAGGCGGGGTTTAGCATGGATCTCCAAACTTAAACCATGGCCAAGCCCGTGTCCAAAATATTCACCATATCCTTTTAAGCTAATATAATCACGCGCGAGTGCGTCAATCGCCTTTCCGGTTATTCCCGGACGGATGCCGGCTAAAGCCCGCTCCTGAGCTTCAAGAACGATGGCATAGATCTCGCGTTGTTTTTCATCAGCTTTTCCCAGGTAGACCGTTCGTGTTACATCTCCGTGATATCCCTTATACATTGCACCAAAATCAATGGTAACGAACTCGCCCTTCTGCAAAAGCTTTTCTGTCGGACTGTGGTGAGGCCGCGAACCATTGACCCCTGATGCGATGATCGTATCGAAACTATCCTTTTCCGATCCCAAACTTTTCATGATATAGGATAACTTGGCGTCCAGCATTCTCTCTGAGATACCGGGTTTGATCTCATTAAGCAATTCATTAAAAGCGGCATCCGTAATGCGGGCCGCTTCCCGAAAATATTCAATTTCAACGTCTTCTTTTACTGAAGCCAGTTCTTCCATCAACTGCGCTTTATTAACAAATTTATTATCAGGATAAAGGTTTGTTAATTTATCATATTGCTCAAAGCTCAGGTGATTGCCTTCAAAACCGATCATATCAGATATTTTAACACAGCCCTTCTCTTTCATTGCCTGTAAAAGATCTTTTCCTACAGGTACTTCAATATGCATATTGTTCACTTCTGCGGCACTCTGCGTTTTATAACGAAAATCTGTAAAAAACCATGCGTCATTTGCTGTAATATAGCATATACCGTTAGAACCCGAATAACCGGAAATATATCTAAGATTTGAAGTGGAGTTGACGAACATTGCGTCTACTTTATCATGTTTCATTCTTTTACGTAATCGTTTCAAGCGCAGACTGTTCATTATGATTCCTTCTTTTCGTCATTCATGAGTTGTTTTACATGCTCGATTTCGGCCTTTACTAATTCTGATCCGGGATCGCGCTGCTGCAATTTCAACAAAATACCCATTGCCTGCTCAAATAACCCTTGTCGAATATATAGTTTTGCCATGGTCAGGGTTTCAATTCCATAGCGGGTACTTTGATCGTTTTTATTGTTTTGAACCGGTATCCTTTTCTTGGGTGGCGGGACAAATTGCTGTTCCGGCACAATGGAAAGTTCCTTGCGGGGAGGAGTCTCAGGATAATTTTTTGAGTCAGGTTTATCCATTTCGGTTATCAAGTGCTGGATGTAGGCATTATTATCAATACCCGGCAAGTCCTCAGTTTTTAATTTATCCTGTCCAATATTGGGAATAGATAATTTTGAGATTATTGCCGTGTCCTTAAATTTTTGAATAAAATTATACATCTCATCGGTGCCGTCTTTATAAGAAATGATCAAACTGTAGATATATTTTAATTCTCCAAGCGAGTAATTGTCCTTGTTCAGTTTCAATAACATTTCTGCCGCAGAAATAAAACTCGGATCAAAACTCAACGCCCGTGTAAAACAATCAATGGCCTGAAAAATATCTTCTTTTTGGTGATAACACAAACCCATTGAAAACCAGATCAGGGCATCTTTCGGATATTTGTCCAATAATAATTTTGCTTTTTCCAAAGCGACGTTCGTTTCGTTCTTTTCAAGATGCTTAAGAACGGATTGATTGTCTTCATAATAATTTAATTGTTCCATAATTTACTCCATATGTCCCTGTTCCCGCAAACTCAGATATCCGGAATGACCGATAATGATATGGTCCAATAAAGGGATATCCAATATCTCACCAGCCTGATAAATAGTCTTGGTGATTTCAATGTCCTGACGACTTGCTTTCAATTCTCCACTGGGATGATTATGCATCAAGATGATCGCCGAGGCAAGATGATCAATGGCCTGTTTAAACACCTCACGCGGATGCACGATGGATGCGGAAATACTGCCGATGGAAATAGTTATATCCCGATAAGCACGATGTGCCCGATTCAGCAGAATAACTTTGCATACTTCCTTTTGCAATAGACGCATGCGCTCACCATAGGCATTTGCAATACTTTCCGGTCCGGTGATCACCGGTGTTTCTTTCGTTTTCAATACTTCGTGAAAACGTGCACCCAATTGAAAGGCCGCTTTTAGTGTGGTCGCTTTTGCGGGACCCACTCCGTGATACTTCGAAAGAGCTCCTGTTGTCATCATCCCAAGCTGTAAAAGACCGTCATTCTCTTCAAGCAATTGTTTTGCAATATCCAAAGCTGAAGATCGCTTTGTGCCGGATCGCAATAATATCGCCAGCAGTTCGGCATGACTTAAGGTTTCAACACCTTGCTGAATACATTTTTCACGCGGCCGGTCATCTACCGGCCACTGTTTCATTGTCGTCTTCGTCGCCTTCATTTCGCCCC
This sequence comes from uncultured bacterium, assembly GCA_964395205.1. GTDB lineage: Bacteria > Fidelibacterota > Fidelibacteria > Fidelibacterales > Fidelibacteraceae > M50B103. The sequence continues at coordinate 3,705 of CAYNBL010000071.1, forward strand.
CGAAATTCTATGCGTTACGCGGACTGTCCCTGAACCATTTTTCGATAAAATCAATGGTTACCGTCGTTGGTGTACCCGGTCCAAAGAGTTCCGCAACCCCCATTTTTTTCAATTCGCTCATGTCTTCTTCTGGAATAACACCACCGCCAACGACTAAGACATCGTCCACTTCGTTCTCTTTCAGCAATTCCAGAACCTTAGGGAAAATCGTCATATGTGCTCCCGATAGAATAGAAAGGGATATCACATCCGCATCTTCCTGAATGGCGGCATTTACGATCATCTCCGGGGTTTGTCGCAATCCAAGATAAATCACTTCCATCCCGGCATCACGCAGGGCATTGGCAATAACCTTCGCACCTCTATCATGGCCATCCAGCCCGGGTTTTGCTAAAACAACACGAATCTTCTTTTTCATTGTTTCCTCTTTATCGATCATTTTTGTTTACTGTCCAACACAAATGTAACAGGCCCGTTGTTTATAAGGGCAACATCCATCATGGCGCCAAATTCTCCGGTTTCTACCGGGACACCAAATGCCTTCAATACTTTGCAAAAATACGTATATAGCTCTTTACCTTCATCCGGTTTGGCAGCTTTGGTAAAACTGGGACGGCGACCTTTCCGCCAATCCCCGCAAAGCGTGAATTGTGAAACCACCAGCGCGGACCCTCCCATATCTTTTATGGAAATATTCATTTTCCCTTCATCGTCGGAAAAAACGCGTAATCCGCTTATCTTGTCAACCAGAAAATCGGCATCCGCCTTCGTATCACCGTTAGCAACACCCAGCAATATTACAAGCCCCGCATTAATGCGTCCGCTGGTTCGTCCATCAATGGTGACATTTGCTTTGTGTACGCGTTGTATAACGGCGATCATAATCCTGTCTCATTTTAATTGACTAATTTAGTTTAAAAATCCTACAACTTCAATCTTTACACGAAAAATTCACAGAATGTGACGACCATCACTTTTTCTGCTTATTTTGCTCATGATTTTATCCCGGCAGCCTTTAAAACAATATCATCCTCTTTTACGCCAATATCACCGGCGATCACGGGGCACTTAGCTTTCAGCAGGAAAAACACAGGCCGATCCGTGTCAGAAAGACCTTCATAATTTCCCTGCCCTTTGCTGATGATCATATCTGCTTGTTTAAATCTTTTTAAAAAATCTTCATTACATAGATCTAATATCGTAGCAGGCGCCGGTGAACCGGAAGAAATGATCTCGGCAACTTCATCCAATCCGGAATCTATTGCATCTTCCATAGTTACATCATTGATAATAGCTCTGCCTCGTACCACGTAGGTGACAGGCTTGGCCAAAGTTTCAATCAGGATCTTGTCAAATACGGATTCACCCGCATTGTCCCCAAGATACAGTATATGTTCGGCTTTATTTAATTTATCTCTGAATTCATTAATATCACAAATTGCAAATTCTCTTTCAAGGATTAGTTCAAGATCATTTTCAATATGAAATTTTTTATCCATCCCAAGATCCATAACATTACCGGCGATTGCAATACGTACCGCCATTAACAGTGGGCCATCAGATAACTGCAATCTCTTCTTAAGCTCTGGATATAAACACTTTGCTTCTTTGATGTGAGCTTTCTTTTCTTTCTTATATGGATCGTCAATACCTGTGATCTTATGGATCTCATCATAAATGATCAGTCCCATTTCAGGTGGCGTTTGGTCCAAAGTAATGTCCTTGATCCTGCATCCAATACGATCCATCAGTGCTTTGATCTCATGTTCATCGTTACTTGATAACCGGGCTGCCCGAAGAGCTTGTTTTACAAAACAGGGAATACATTCGAGATAGGTTTTCATATATTTTCCTTAAAGGGGATTTCGATACAGCGCCCAACACCACCCTGAATGAATTTTTCCGGAAAACGTTCGGATATCTTTTTAATATGACGGGTGCAATGTGTTGGACAAACAAAATCGACATTTTCCAGAATGTTAAATTGATCAAAGCCGTGAAAACCACCGATTATCATATGGATCTTACCATGTTTATCGGCCGCTTTCATAATATTATCCAATCCGGGATGTGAACACCCTGCAATAACCACAAGGCCTTGGGGTGTTTTAATAATTAGCGATTGTTCTATCCCTTTTAGCTCACCGGTTGAATAAAGCGTATTGGTGATAGCTAGTGGTTTATTGACATGTATAACATTTTTAGCATGTCTAACGCCACGAAGAGATTCAGGTAAATAAACATTGACATCCGGATTTTCGCGTAAAAAAGCGGCAAGACCGCCGATATGATCAAAGTGATTATGTGAGACAAAGACCGTATCGACGGCCTTGGGATCCAGTCCCATTCGTTTCATATTTTCGAGAAGTATATATCCATCGGAACCGGTATCAAAGAGAATGTGCTTTTCATCGGTTTCGATATAAGCAGCAAATCCCCAGTCGGATGTCAGGTTTTTTTGGTGTATTGTGTTGTCATAGACAATTGATATTTTCAGCATTTTATTTCTTCTTTCCTAAATGAGGTATCCACATGGGAACCTCTTTCATGTATTTCTTATATTCATCTCCGAAATGTTCTATCAGTAATTTTTCTTCATAGCGACAGATCCCATAAAGAAAGATAATGATCAACAGCCAAACTCCTGCTGCGGCAAGAGAAAGGTTCAGGCAAAGCAAAACAAAATACATCAAGATCTCAGAGACATACATGGGATGCCGCATCTTGCTATAGATCGCTTTGCGAACGACCTCAGCCTTGTCCCGTTTCTCACCAAAGATAATCGATATACTTGTTTTTACAAGGTAAAGAGAGATGCTAATTGCGATTATCGCCAAAGGAATACGGATATACAAAGAAATGATATCATTTAAAAATATTGTCTTTTTAAAAATGAAGCTGTCGCCCATCCAAACCAGAATAAATAGAATGAAAGATATGAGCTGACCCATATCACCCATGCGATGTTCACCAATAAGATCCGGTCGGTTATGGTGTTCTTTTTTAGACATATTTTCCTCCTTTAACCTAAAGCAACATCCAGCAACATCATAGTTGCAAAACCAATTATTGCACCGATGGTAGACCAGTCCGTTTCATCACCCCGCTGTGATTCCGGTATCAATTCTTCCACGACCACAAAGATCATCGCACCGGCCGCAAAAGCTAAAGCATAAGGAAGCAGAGATGTAACTTTTAGAACCAGAAGTGCCCCCAAAACTCCGGCAATAGGTTCTACGACACCTGACATTTGTCCATAATTGAATGCTTTCCAACGGGACATGCCTTCGCGACGTAATGGGATAGATACGGCCGCACCTTCCGGGAAATTTTGCAAGCCAATACCTACGGCTAGGGCGATCGCACCGGTTAATGCACCAATAGTGGGATTGTGAGACAATGCACCAAAGGCAACACCTACAGCAAGACCTTCGGGTATGTTATGTAATGTAATTGCCAGCACCAAAAGGATAGAGCGCTCCCAGGATGTTTTAATACCCTCTGCTTTTTCGGTCGGTAAACCCATATGTAAGTGAGGCAATAATTTATCAATACCCAAAAGACTCACGCCCCCCAAAAGGAAACCAATTACAGCTACCAGCCATGGATTCTGTCCATTGGCCTCAGCCATATCAATGGCAGGTGCCAATAACGACCAAAACGATGCCGCTATCATGACTCCCGCGGCAAAACCAAGCATGGAATTCAATAATTTTTGATTGATCTGCTTAAAGAATATAACCATAAAAGAACCGGCGGCGGTCATGAACCAAGTAAAAATGGTTCCCAACAATGCCAGGAGTATAGGATTATATGTTAACAGTTTTTCCATCATCTTGTTTTTCTCCCGATTTGTCTAGACAAAAAATATATTTATTATGGGCAAATTATATCCATTATTCTATTTGTTCTGGCGGCGCTGACCCCGGTACTGGGACACTTCCCTTCGCCCCGTAATTCTGATACTATCGTCCGGATCAGTGGTTCCTGAATGTGTTGCGGTAAGATCGTCTCTTCAGATATCTGCCCCATGCTCGCGGAAATGCCTTCTATTCTTGCATGGGCAAAAGTCGAAAAATGCAATTCCCCTTCTTCGCCAATAATGATTATTTCGTCTTTAACATCCAATTCTGGGGAAACAAAATTCCAGGCACCGGATCCTTTTAAACCATCTTGAAAAGTAACTTCCGCTGACACGGTATCTGCAGGTTCATAAAGTCCTGCTTTGTTTTCGGCTTTACCTTTTGCTTCCATAATGGGACCGAAAAGAAAGTCCATCAGGTCCAATTGGTGGGATGCCAGATCATGAAAATGTCCGCCGCCGGATATCTTTGGTTGTAATCGCCAGATATTTTCGGGATTTTCAATCTCATCAATTCGCGGACTACGGTTAAAATTTATTCGAACTGACTTTAATAATCCTAATTTCCCCTGATCCAAAAGCTTTTTCACTCTCAAAAAATGCGGTAGGGCACGTCGATAGTATGCAACAAAAAGCGGAACATCTGCTTCACGACATGCGGAGATCATGCTCAAACATTCGTCATGATCCCGTGCCATCGGTTTTTCTACATAGACGGCCTTACCCGCCTTGGCTGCTTTGATTGCATATAAAGCATGTGTATTCGGCGGCGTGGCAATGTAGACAGCGTTAATCTCCGAATCATTAAATATGTCTTTGCTATCAAGAGTCCAATTGGGAATGTGGTGACGGAACGCAAAATCTTTGCATGCTTCTTCATTCCGTCGCATGACGGTTTTTACACTCGAATACGGTACTGTTTTCATGGCCGGCATACTCTTCTTTTCACAAACCCGGCCCGCGCCGATCACAGCCCAAATGATCTCTTGTTGTTTTTTCATTTCAATATCAAATTTCAGTTCTCTTTCTTATCGCGTGCTATAACAGAACCGCCTGCTTATTTTTTGACACTCAGTACATGTTCGATCTCAGCAAAAAGGGTATCCGGGTCAATTGGTTTTGAGACATATCCGTCACAACCCGACTTCAAACAGTGCTCTTTTTCATTCTCCATGGCATAAGCGGTCTGTGCAATAATCTTCATTTTATATTTTTTGTCCTTAATTTCCTCGAGGCAAGCATAACCGTCTTTCTTAGGCATATTGATATCCAAAAGGAGAATGTCCGGTAATTTTTCTTCGAGCAATGTCAATAATATTTCACCATCAAAAGCATGTGAAATTCTTGCTTTTGTTTCCTGAAGATATTCTTTGATCAAATAGTAAGATATCATATCATCTTCAGCGATCATAATATGTTTATTCTCAAGATCGGGGATATTAGCTTGCTTTGTTTTCTTGGAACTGGTGGATTCCTTAATCTTATCAAGCTGAAGTATAAAGTAAAAAGTAGATCCTTTGCCGGCATTTGATTCGAAACCTATCTCTCCACCCATCAGATCAATAATACCTTTTGAAATACTAAGCCCCAAGCCAACACCTTCTCTATACTGGTTTTCTTCAACCTGGCGAAAACGCTCAAAAATAATATGTTTTTTCTCTTCGGGGATCCCGATCCCAGTATCTTTTACGTAAGGTCTGATATTAATATAATCTTCACTTTCTTTTATTTCACAGCCAAAAACTATTGTTCCTTTGTCCGTGTATTTAATTGCATTGTTTAGAAAATTATCTAAAACCTGTTGAATACGGTAGGGATCCGTATGCACTTGGACGCTCTCACAATTTTCAGGTAAGTCCAGTTTTAGTTCGACATCTGTCTTTTCCTGATAAAGCGGATTATTTAAAAAGACCTCAACACTTTGATTGAAAATTTCGTTCAGTTTACAATCCTGCTTGCTGATATTTAATTGATTTACTTCCAATTTTGAAGTATCAACAATATCGTTAATAATATTTAGCAGCTGTTTCCCGGCCGTTTGAACCATCTTTAAATAGTGGGCTTGTTTGCTTTTGCTTAACCTTTCAGTACCCAAAAGATCAGAAAAACCGAGTATGGCGTTCATGGGTGTACGAACTTCATGGCTCATATTTGCAAGAAAGATGGTTTTAAGGCGATCGCTTTCTTCCGCTTTATTCTTTGCTAAGACCAATTGACGGGCATCTTCACGCTTGGTGGTTATATCACTTAAAAAGCTCAAACTTGCCGGTTTTTCATTCCAATCTACCGATACTGAATTGATCTGAATCCATTTTGTCTCACCTGAGCGAGTAAGGAGGCGAAATGAATAGTGTTTTGGTGCGTCAATATCATGAGTGCGATTATTGTGAATGCTCATTACAAATTCACGATCGTCCGGATGAATAAAAGCCGTAAATCGTCTCGACAATATTTCTTCATATGAAACTTCTGTAAGATCACTTAGGCGTTTGTTAGCAAAACGAATATATCCGCCCTCTGCAACAAGGATCGCTTCTCCGGCATTTTCAAAAAGCGTTCGGTAACGCTGTTCCTCTTTTTCAAGAGCCCTTTGGTTTTGCCAGACCGACCAGCGTTTTAACATTAACATACCTAAAAGCATTGTGGCTGGACTATATACGAAGATCAAGGGTAAAAGAAGGAATTTCATCGTACTGAGAATACTCTCCCCGGGAAGCAGAAGCGTACAAAGAAACATGACAGTATGAACGATAAGTCCTAATAATAGAATATTATAATAAGGTTTCTTGATCTTTCTTGGCGGGAAAAATATACGCCAGGTCAAGCCGATAAATCCCGAGCTGATAATCACGGCCAAGCCCATCCACATACCATCTCCGCCCATAATAACTCGATATATGGCTGCTATGGACATCGCTATGATCGTGGGAATACCACCAAAGAACAACCCCGAAATAGATAAAAGTACCGAACGACTGTCAAAAACAATGCCGGACTGCATGGTCCATGGCAAATACATAACAATAACAGCTATGGATCCAACAAGTATACCGGCAAATATCTTCCCTGATATTTTTTTGATGTTTTCGTCTTTAGCCCAGAAAAAATCATAGATCAAAGTGAAAGATAAAAGAATGGCAATATTTTGAATTAGTCCGATAATGATTGATTTTAACATCTTAAGCTCCCTACCCGTGCACCAATTTTATTGAGAATTTGCATTAATTCAAAGGAATATATCAAAGACGTGAGACGTGAGACGTGAGACGTGAGACGTGAGACGTGAGACGTGAGACGTGAGACGAATTTTTGAGATTTTGATCATTATAACAAATTAAATAAATTCTTCTTCTAACTTCCATTTACTGCCTACTGGTCAGTTAACTCTATTTCCATCTTGCAAGTAAAGGGAAATTCTTGTAATATCTCACACTAAATTCGGTGTAACTAATGGATTTTATTTTTGGCACAGATTGGGGATTGTTCTTTGTCTTTACAATAAGTATTGTCGGTATACTCGGTCTGGCAGATTTATTACTTAAAAAATTAAATATACATCCTCATACAACCCGTCGCTTGGTTCATATTTTGGTGGGATGTCTGGTTTGTTTTGCTCCTTTTATTTTTAAAACCCAACTTCCCGTTCTTTTGGTAGCACTCATTTTTGGGATCATGAATTTTCTTGCTGTCAAAATGAATTTGCTTAAAGGGATCCATGAGACCGATCGTATCTCTTACGGAACGGTCTACTTCCCTATTTCCTTTTTCATTCTCGTCTGTTGGTTCTGGCATAAAGATCCCGCAATTCTGCAAACTGCCATGCTGATCATGGCCTTTGGAGATCCGGTTGCAAGCTGGGTGGGAGAATCACGAAAAAAACCATTGTTGTTTACGGTTTTAACTGATAAAAAATCACTCCAGGGTTCAGCCGCAATGTTTCTGGTCTCTTTTGTGGTGGCTGTCATTAGTATGAAAATATTCCGTGGGATCTTTGATCAATCCATTACATGGTTCACGGCATTAAGTTTTGGGTTTTTTGCCGCTATTTTTGCCGCCGGAGCAGAAACGATCTCTCATAAAGGGACCGATAATCTCATGGTCCCAATAGGAGCAGGTGTCATTTTAGATGCCCTTTATAACGGCACGCCGGAATTCCAGCTTCACCTGATGCTTTGGATGGGCATAACGATTGCTATAGCCTATCTTGCCTATAGAAGTAAAGCCTTAAGTCTTTCAGGCGCTATGGGTGCGTGGTTACTTGGGACAGTTGTATTTGGTCTGGGCGGTATGGAATGGATGATACCTGTAATAATCTTTTTTCTCTGCTCTACACTCTTGACAAAAGTGGGGAAAAAACATAAAAAGAAATTGGAAACGGTTTTTGAAAAAACCGGAAAACGTGATATTTATCAGGTGTTTGCCAATGGTGGTGTTGCAATGATCGCTACTATGTGTTGGCATTTCCTTTCCCCAATCTGGCCGAATCTGGAAATTTTATGGTATTTGATCTTTCTGGGAGCAATCGCAGCTGCAACAGCTGATACTTGGGGCACAGAGATCGGTGCTTTCAGCACACATCAACCGGTCAGTATCCTGACATGGAAACATGTCCCGCAAGGCACCTCCGGCGGGTTGACCAT
>CAYNBL010000072.1:0-11955 GCA_964395205.1 uncultured bacterium
TTAATAATCGACCTAGGAAAACACTTGGCTATTTAACTCCAAATGAAGTATTTTTCGAGAATTATAAAATTGCACTTACTACTTGAATCTAGGTTATAATCTTCTAATCCTATGGAATTAAGGTTTAGACTTTTTTTCCCGCTCAATAAATCCGCCATTAAACCGGCTTTGATTTGCTGCAGTTTGTGCAGGTAGGTTTGTTCGGTTTGAAGTTTATTATTAATTGTCAGTAATCGAGTTGTAAGTATTTGCTGTTCTGGAAGCGGAATTTTTACAATATCAACTTTATTAATAATTCCACCTGTTATTACTGGTTGTGCAGCAGCAAATGCAATAGAGTTCAAATCAAGATAGTTAAGGTAGAACAGCCAGAAGAAAAGCGAAAACGTTTTTTTAATGTTTGTTACCACTAATGCATTATCAGTTACCCACGAAAAAGGTTTTGTTATGAGAGCATTGCCACAATACTCGCCAACTCTTCCAATAATCAATCTTTTTTCAATAAACAAATATTCAGAATGATACCCATTAATTCCATTACCGCCATAAACTGGATGTATGCCGGGTTTAATATTGTTTTGTGTTAAACCACAACCACTTGAAACACTTATGACTTCACCTAAACTATCCACTTTCCATTCCTTTGGAATCCAGCACAGTTTACTTTCTTTATAAAGTTCAGGGGCATTTTCGTAAGTGGGGCGCAGTTTGCCGGTTTTCATATCAATGCCACGGGTAAACAAATCGTGCAGCATGCCTTGTTTAATGGCTTTGTATTTGGTAATGGCGGCCTGGGTTTTTTCTATTACCGCATCGGCAGTGGACAGTATGCGGGCGATTCTGTGTTGGGTGGGCAGGGGTGGTAAATTGATTTCAGTATTAAAATAATCCTTAGTAGTAATACCTGTTAACGCAGTTTGTGTTGCAACCGACATTATTTGTTTTCTTGCATCCTCACCCTCTAATGAATAATATAAATAACAGGGATTTACACTTGACTTATTGACGCTATACCTTCTTGTGTGCCAAGCAAATGCAGTACCCATGCCCTTCTGTGTTACATATAGAGATTTAGCAATCCCATTAATTACCAAGGACGATTCGCCATAAATCAGGTCACCTTCCTGTAGTGAATAAGTTTTCAATTCATTTTTCGAAAGAGGTACTTGGCGAAACATTTGTCCATGAATAGAATTATGGCCATATAAATCACTTACACCAACAATATTTGAACCTGTACCATACAATTCACTTTTTTTATAAATACCAGCGTTATGATTACGTATTAGGTCTTTAAGTTTAATAACTTTAAAATAAGAAGTAGACTTTTGTTTACTCATAGCCCAACTCCATTAAAAAACTGTTTAACAATTGGGTTTCTTTTTCGCGTTCTTGCAAAATACTGTTGAGTGTGGTTGTGTATTTCTCCCATATGTTTTCAATGTTTTGCAGCAAGTGACGGCTGTGGGCTTGCAGGTAGCCGTTTAAGGTTTGGTGCAGGGTGCGATTCCAGCGTTCAAGGATTAATGCTTTTGCTTGCTGAGGCCTTATTGTGATACGGGCTTCATCCACCAATAGTTGTTTTCGGTCTTTAATTTGCTTGATGACTTTTTTGCATTCACGCAATTCTGCCTCAAGTTCGGTATGCTTGGCAAAACGGGCTTCGTCGCTTGTAATGGCTTGCTGTAGAATTTGAGACGTAGCATGCTTCGTCTTTACATCCGAGACGCAAAGCATTGCATCTGTACTACTATCCATATTTGCCTTTTTGTAGGCTATGATGCGTTTGTTCAGATTTTTAAGCTCTTTGTTTATTTCACGCAGTTCGCCTTTTTGGGCTTTAATGGCATTTTTGTGCTCTTTTAATTCTGTTTTGGGCCACACCTCGTAGTCTTCTTCTGTCCAAACGCCTTCTTCCAATTCGTTTACTTCGGCAAAAAGGGCGTCCAGTTCTTCCTTATGATTTTGGTTTTCGTGCAATTCTTTCAGCACGTCGGGAAACTGGCTTTGTAAAATTTCATTATCGGGGATAAGTTCGGCATTCCAGTCGCTGGCTGCCACACTTCTTAGGTCTGTTTTTAGTTCGTCCCAGTAAGCAGCTAAAGCGCCGCGGCTCTGGTATTTGTCTAATACTGCGCCCTTATCCTTTTCTCCAAATGGCATCGTGTTCAGAGCTTTAGCAAAACTATCGGAAAATTTATTGTATAGTTCAAATACATTATGGGTGGAGGGCAGGTTTGTTAATTCAAGAACGACTTCATTCCACCATTCTTCCAACCCTTTTTCATAGTTATAAAAAGTGCTTTTTACTTCTGGACTTTCATCAAGTAGTTTTTTTATATCCTCTTTTTCCTTTATGGCATCTACAAATTGCAGGTAGTTCTCTTTGTAATCACAAAAGAGTTTTCTGCGTAATCCGGGATAAGATGCAAAAACATGATCCAGGGCATCCACTTCGGCAATCGGAATTCCACCTTTTAGATGTGCGTGTACATCGTGGGGTTCTGCAGGCGAGGCATTATCCACAAAGCGGCGGATGTTCAGATTGTATTCCTCATCTTTCAATTCTTGCTTGTTTACCAAACGACTGTATTTATCAAGCTGGTTTTTTATGTTTATATACAAAGGAAATTTTCTCAATGTCTTCGGGGCGTAGTTTATTTTGGTTTTTACCTTCTTTATATTCACGGTCGGCATTAATGAATAACACCTTTTCCCGCAGGTGAGCGTCTTTTTTATTTATAACAATGACCGAAGCCGGAATACCGGTTCCATAAAATAAGCCGGAGGGCATTCCAATAACTGCTTCCAGATAACCTTTATCAATTAACCATTTGCGAAACGCCCGTTCTTCGCCACCGCGGAACAACACACCATGTGGCATGACCACAGCCATGCGTCCGGCATTGTTTGTTGAAGCCACCATATGCTGCACAAACATAAAATCGGCTTTGCTTTTTACTGGCATCCAGTAGTTAAAGCGCTCTTTGAATTTCATGCCGTCTTTGCTGTAGTTTTGCGAGAAGGGTGGATTGGCAATGACGATGTCAAACGTTTGCAGTTCACCTTGTTTTACATGCAATGGATTCATTAGGGTATCGTCGTTTACAATATTGCTGTCGTAAATACCGTGAAACAACATATTCATTTTACTTAGGCCCCAGACCGTACCGCTTTTTTCCTGTCCATAAAGCGAAAGATTTTTTGCAGAACCGTAACGACTTTCCACATAGTTTTTACTTTCTATCAGCATACCGCCACTACCCACAGTTGGATCGTAAATTTCCGCATCTTCCTCGGGTTCTAAAATATTAATCAGCAAGCGAACCACTTCGTTAGGAGTATAAAATTCTCCTGCTTTTTTCCCGGCACTATCGGCAAAATATTTAATCAGATATTCATAAGCAGCCCCCATTAAATTGGGGAACTCCAAATTGTCATCGGTAAGTTTTTGTTTATTGAACTCACGGATCAATTCTCGTAAATCTCCATCGGTGATTTGTTTTTTATTTTTACCAATACTGCGGTTAAAATTGATTGATTTTAAAACACCCTCCAGTTTGTCAAGGTTGGCATCTTCCAATGCCGCGAGGGCAATATTTAAATGGTCACCAATTTCTTCTTGTAGATTTTTAATATAATTGATGGTGTTGCCGTTTTCGTCAATTTCTGGGTCACCATCAAGTTTTTTCCAGCGGGCCACCAAAGGAACAAAAAAATCATATTCCGGAGCCTTTTCTCGTTCAAGTTCCATGTAAATCGCTTTCGGATCCATGATTTCGCGTTTTTGGATTAGGTTATTTCTACGTTCGTTTCTGTGTAATTCAAACTGATCATTTACTCGTTTTAAAAAAAGCATGGCAATGATATATTCTTTGTATTCGGAAGCATCCATATTTCCACGAAGGCTTTCGCAGGCCTCTTCAAGAAATGTTTCTAATCGTGCGAGTGATAGTTTCATTAATTTAAATCCAAATTATAATGTTGTATAATTGTGTTCATTTTACATTTAATATTATTTTGCAAATTAAAAAAGTAATGCCTTATTCGCAAGTAATTCTAAGGGATTGGTTGAAAGGTAAAAGTTAAATTGCAAGACGCAGCCCCGATTATTCGGGGCGTCTTTACATGAGAACAAAACGGCAATCGTCACACCCCATGGCGTGTGACAACAAAAAGAAACAAGACAGTAAAGCCACGCAATTGCGTGGCTCTTTATATTTCGTGCAAATATATAAAGGGCTCGACATGTCGAGCCCCTACAGAAAAATATTATTATTAATTAAATTGTCAATCGTCAATTGTCATTTGTTGAAGCAATTCTTTCGCATGCCCCACACCTTGGTCGGCACTGGTCTTAACCCAATGATAGGCAGCTTTGAACTCTTCAGGAGTTTCGGCGGTTTCATAAAGCAATTTGCCTAGAAGAAATTGTGGATAAGGATGTTCTCCGGACACACTTTTTTCAAGCCATTTTATGGCCTTTGCGGTATCGGGCTCTACTCCTCGTCCTATGCTATATATTTTTCCCAACATATATTGGGCTTGATCAAAATCTTGCTTGGCGCTCAAGGTAAACCACTTTAATGCTTCACCATATTCTTTCTCTACACCTTTTCCGGTGTAATAGATCATTCCCACCTTGTTCTGAGCATGAGCTGATCCCGCAAGAGCGGACTTTTTATACCAGTTCAAAGATGTTACATCATTTCTTTTTACGCCAATACCATTGCGAAAGTAATATCCTAAGTAATACTGGGCATCAGAGTTGCCCCCTTCTGCCGCAGATAGAAGCTGGGTGATGGCCCGAGCCGTATCGGGGGCTGTCAGACTATCCCCTTCCATCAAGAGAATTCCCTGTTCCAGCTGAGCCTGAAACGGTGCCTCTTTGGATGTACATCCTATTAGCAGGATGACCGCGAGGAGTGCAATAACGTATGTTTTCATTATCGTATACCTTTGAATTTATGTTTTACGGGGTTAAACCTACACGCTATTCTTTTGTCTTACAATTATCAATTGCCCTGGTTTGCGCAATGGCCTTCAACCATCCCGCATAATATTTATTTCGTGAATCCTCATCCATCTTGGGTTCAAAACAGGCGGATCCTTTTTTGCTTCTTGTAAAATCGGCCATTGTCCAAAATTCACAAGCCAGTCCGGCCAGCATCGCTGCCCCCAAAGCGGTGGACTCAAGCTGGGGTGCACGACAAACAGGGCAAGGAAGTATATCTGCTTGAAATTGCATAAGAAAATTATTGGCAGTTGCTCCGCCATCAACATTCAGGGCAGCGAGTTTAACACCGGAATCCCGTTCCATGGCTGTAAGCACATCTTTGCTTTGATAGGCGATAGATTCGAGAGCAGCACGAATAATGTGATTTGCACTTGAGCCCTGAGTTAAACCGCAAAGTGTACCGCGGACATTCATATCCCAATAGGGGGCTCCCAATCCATTAAATGCGGGTACAAAATATACACCATCATTATCTTTTAATTTTTCTGCTGCAGCTTCAGAAGCGGCAACTGTTTTAATGATTTGTAAATTATCACGCAACCATTGGATCGCCGCACCGGCCATAAAGACCGAGCCTTCCAATGCATAAGCGATCTTATTGTCCAAACCCCATGCGATGGTGGTTAACAGTCCATGATTAGATCTTACGGCCTCTTGTCCGGTATTCATAAGCATAAAACAGCCGGTACCATAGGTGTTTTTGGCTGTGCCGGGTTCAAAGCAGCCTTGTCCAAATAGTGCAGCCTGTTGATCACCGACAATCCCACAAATTGGGATGGCGATATCATTAAAAAGTTCGGGGTCAGTCTTTCCATATTTCCCGGAAGAATTTTTCACTGCGGGTAACATTTTTTCTGGAATTTTGAAAAGCTTAAGCAATTCTTTATCCCACTCTAAAGTATGAATATTGAAAAGCATTGTTCTGGATGCATTGGATACATCCGTGATATGTAGTTTGCCGCCTGTTAATTTCCAAATTATCCAGGTATCGACAGTGCCAAAAAGAAGGTCACCTTTTTCTGCTTTTTCGCGTGCGCCGGGTACATTTTCCAATATCCAATGTACCTTGGTTGCAGAAAAGTAAGCGTCGATGATCAAGCCTGTCTTAAGTTGAACTTTATCAGCCCAATCATCTTTTTTCAGTTTTTCGCAAAGAGCGGATGTTCGCTTATCCTGCCAAACAATTGCCGGATAAACAGGCTCGCCGCTGCGGCGATTCCACACGATGGTTGTCTCGCGTTGATTGGTTATACCAATACCGGCTATATCTTTGGGGGAGAGTTCAAGTTTCTTGAATAATTTACGCGTAACATCAAGCTGGGTATTCCAAATATCCATGGGATCTTGTTCAACACGGTCGGGTTTGGGGTAGTGTTGCGGGAATTCTGCTTGTTCCATGCCTATGATCTGAAAATCCCTGTCAAATATAATGGCACGTTCACTTGATGTCCCAAGGTCAAAAGTGAGGATGTATTGTGACATGATATTTTCCTGATTATTCAATTTAATGTCTTTAGCTCTCCGGTATAGAGGTATAAAGGTTTATGGTATATAGGTCACTTCTTAAATTCAATATTCGTTGTTTACTTTGATTGTTCGAATGCTTGAATGTTCATTATTCTAAATTCAAGGACCAGCCTCTTGGATCTTAAATGTGATATATAACCCACTCCAAAAGATCTTCATAGACCAATTGGCGGTTCGTTTCATTCAGGATCTCGTGCCGTGCGCCTTCAAAAATATTGACGGAGACTTCTTCAAGTTGTCGTTGACGATACATTTCGCCCACTTTTTGGGGTCCTTTCCCGTTCTCGCCGACAGGATCCTCAGAACCGGCAACAATATAAATAGGTAAAGTAAAACGTATCCATTGATTGTGTTCTTTGCGGGAAATGTAATTTAATCCATAAAACAGATCTTGGAAAAAACCCAAAGAACAGACAAACCCACAATAGGGATCGTCGACATATTTTTTTACTGCTTTTTTGTCACGGGATAGCCACGACATAGGTCCTTCTTCTTCAAAAGGTTTATTGAAAGCGCCAAAACTCATATTATCAAAGAAAGGAGAAAGCGTTTTTGGGCTCTTGAAAAGCCGTTGAAAAAAAGCCATGATCCGACCTGCTGCGATCACGGGTGCGGGGTTAGCCGCCGTACCCGAAAGAATAACACCATGAATATCATCATAAAGAGTGATATAAGTACGAGCCAAGAATGAACCCATGCTGTGACCCAATAAAAAGACAGGTGCTTCGGGATAATCCACACGAATAATCCGCGTAAGTGAACGCATATCCGTCACAACTTTGATCCAACCGTTCTCATCGGCAAAATAGCCGAGATTCTCTACCGAACCTGCCGTTTTACCATGACCACGATGGTCGTTGGCGTAAACAGCAATTCGATGTTTATTTAAAAAATTTGCAAAATCTTCATAGCGTTCTGCGTATTCTGCCATTCCATGTGCGATTTGTACAACGGCGATAGGTTCTTCTTCAGGCAACCAACAGAAAAAGGCGATCTTTGCGCCGTCATCAGTGGTAAAGAAATCTGTTTTTTTCATGGGTGTTCCAATTTTTGTTGTCGGAAATTATCATATAAATTTGATTTTATCAATAGAAAACAAGAATGATATTTTTCAAAAAAAATAAGTACGGAACGGTTTTAAACCGTTCCGTACACATTAAATGTCTCACACAACAAGAACAAACAAGTCATCCTGAATTTATTTCACCGCCATTCATCGGTGCAGGCAGGATCTCTCTGTGATCATAAGAGAGTAATTAATAAATGACCAATAGGAATTATTATTTGATCAAAGATAAATTGAAACCTTTTTATAGCCTCTTCACTACAAATATTTCTTTAATAAATCAATCTTATCCGTTTTTTCCCAGGAAAAGCTATCCCGGCCAAAGTGCCCATAAGCGGCTGTAGATAAATAGATGGGTTTCTTAAGATCCAGATGTTTAATGATCCCCTGGGGCGTGAGAGGAAATTCTTCGCGAATGATCTTGCTAAATTTTGTATTTGAGCTTTTACCCGTGCCAAAAGTATCAACAAAAAGAGAAACTGGCTCAGCCTTACCGATAGCATAAGCCACCTGAACTTCGCAACGACTGCATAGGCCTGCTGCAACCAGGTTCTTGGCAATGTAGCGCATCATATATGCCGCAGAACGGTCTACTTTTGTCGCATCTTTCCCTGAAAATGCACCGCCGCCATGTCGACTGAATCCACCATAAGTATCCACAATTATTTTGCGACCTGTTAGCCCGGCATCCGCAACTGGTCCGCCTTCCGTAAAAGCACCTGTAGGATTAATGTGGATCTTTGTATCCGCATCCATCATGTGTCCGCAAATTGGAAGAATGACATGTTTTTTTATATCTTTATGCAACTGTTCTTGGGAAACCTCTTTTGTATGGTGACTAGATACAACAATGGCCTCAATGCGGACGGGCTTATTATCATTATATTCTATGGTAACCTGAGATTTCCCGTCGGGGAATAAATAGTCAAGCGTCCCATTTTTGCGGACTTCTGTTAGACGATAGGCTAATTTGTGTGCAAGTGAAATGGGAAGAGGCATTAGTTCTTCTGTTTCATCACAAGCATAACCGAACATCATGCCTTGATCTCCGGCTCCCTGGGAGTCTACACCCATACTGATATCGGGAGATTGTTCAGAGATAGATTCCAATACACCACAATTATAACCATTAAATCCAACATCGCCATTATCATAACCAATGTTTATTAGTGTATCGCGCACGATCTGCTGCACATTAATATATTCTGCCTTTGTTGTCATTTCACCACCCACAACAACAAATCCGGTTTTTACAAATGTTTCGATGGCAACGCGAGAATTGGGGTCTGCCCTTAAGGCCGCATCAAGAACTGCGTCAGAAATTTGATCACATACTTTATCTGGATGTCCCTCGGTTACGGACTCTGATGTAAAAAAGATTCTTTCCATTTCTATTCCTTTTCTAATGACAACGCTAAATGACCTGCTGTAAGCATCAAAAAAAGTTATTGTGGGCCGGGAGAAGTTCATAACGTTTTGACCTCACCGGCCCACATCATTTTGCCACCGTAGCGTTACTCGGTTGGCGTTCCATTGAAGGAACTCTTGATGCGGGAGGAAGATATAATAATTTTTTGCCTTCGTCAATATATTTTTTGATAACGTAGCATGTAGAGACAAGGCAGTGCCTTGTCTCTACATTATCTTACCCACCTAAAAAAGCATTGCTTTTTTAGGTGCTCTCCGTTAAATTTACCAAGGATAAATGTGAGGAAGTATTTATAAGTATATCGTTTTGTTAAAGGCTATTGAAAATCGTGTTAACGCAGGACAGGCGCCTTTAGCGAACGTTTTACCGAACGTTAAAAGCCCGTTCGGTTTTTTTTAAAGGGTAAAAATTGGAATATTTAAAAATCATCATTCTTGCCATCATCCAGGGATTAACCGAGTTTCTACCCGTAAGCTCCTCTGGACACCTTGCTTTGGCAGAATATTTGCTTGGTATAGAGTCACCGGGCGTAACACTGGAAGTTTTCTTACATTTTGGCACATTTCTTTCAGTTCTGGTGATTTTTTGGAAAGATATTGTCAAGATACTCATTGCAGTTTTTGGTAATTTTTGGAAAGTTTGGAAATACCCTACGGTCATGAAAGCAAATGAAGACTTCGCCATGGGTATTTATATTGCTCTTTCCATGATACCGGCGGGTATTGTAGGCTTGCTCTTTGAAGAACAGATTGATGGTTTATTTGATAATATTGTGCTGGTAGGTGTTGCTTTATTGGTAACCGGCACGGTACTTTTTCTGACTCAGTGGGCACAAAATGAACGCCGCCCTTTAACGGGATGGCGAGCCTTTTTAATGGGGGTTGTACAGGCTATCGCAATAATTCCCGGTATTTCCCGATCCGGTTCGACTGTCTCTACCGGAATGTTCTTGGGAATGCCCCGTGAAAAAGTTGCAAAATTTTCCTTTTTAATGGCGCTTCCCCTGATTTTTGGTGCCACAATCATGAAGGCAAAAGATGCTTTTGCCGCTGAAGGTTTTGTTTGGTCGGGTATAATTATTGGAACTGTAACAGCATTTTTATTTGGATATTTTGCGGTCAAATGGTTATTGCGTGCTATCATTAAAGGGCGCCTTTATATATTTGGTTTTTACTGCATTGCTTTGGGTTTTTTAGCAATTATTTTTGGATAGATTATGAGTTGGCTTAGCGAGTATGAACATGAAATAGCAACGATACGGAGTGGCAAGCTTAAGCCTGTCTATTTTCTATATGGAAACGATTATTATTTAAGAGATACAGCTGTACAAAGTATTCGGAAATCTATGACTGGACAGGGTATCTCTTACGATTATGGATACTTCAATGCTGCCGAACTGGATGCCAACGAACTCCAGAATGTATTGTTCGGAACGTCACTTTTTCAATCTATTCGTTGTTCCGTTATTAATAACGTCAAAGGACTTTTGCCATCAGCGCGTAAAATCATGAACAATTACCTTAAACAACCGGAAGCAAGCAATGTGTTGATCTTGACGGCAGAAGAAGTTGACGGCCGAAACGCATTTTACAAACGCATTAAAGCCACCGCTGCGGTAATGATGACAAATTCACCGTTTGAAAGCGAAATCCCGGGCTGGATCAGGCAGTATACCGCAAAGCTGAATAGGGTAATTGATGTAAACGCGATCAACGAACTGATCCGTTATGTGGGATCAGATATGGGTAAACTTAGCAACGAAATAGATAAGGTGCATATTTATTTACCCGAAGATCATGCAATTACCCGTGATGATATTCGCAAAGTAAGCGGTTATTCTAAAACGCACAGTATAGATCAACTGCTCGAAGCAATTGGCCAGCGAAATAAAAGTTCAGCTGTGGCGATATGCAAAAATCTTATTGAAAATGGCATTAGTGATGTGTACCTCATTATTGCCATGTACCAGTATATTTGGAAATTGATCTTATTGAAAGACCAGAGATTGATCAATTCTTCCGATCTATCTAAACAAGTACGCGTTTATCGTCCGAAACAACTGGAACAGTTAAAGTTTATAGCGTCACGTTTTACCCTAACACAATTAAGAAAAGCCGTTAATGCATTAGTTGAAGCCGACCGCCGGGTAAAGACAAGCTCTTGTGACCCTGTAAGTAATTTTATGATCACCCTTGAAGGGATATTAGCCTGATATGGAAAGAGAGAAAATTAAATATACCGATGAAGAACTGATAAAACGCTTTCAAGATGGCGATGAGCGCGCCTACATTGAACTGGTAAAACGATATAAAGACCGATTATTGAACTTTGTATACCGTTATCTCAATTCATTTGAACAATCCGAAGATGTGGTTCAGGACACCCTAATGAAATTATATACCAGTGCACACATGTACCGCGAGATCGCAAAATTCAGTACCTGGATATTTACTATTGCAGCAAATCTGGCGAAATCTGAATTGCGGAGACTGAAACGCCGTCGAGTTATTTCTATTCATAGTATGGGTTTTGACGATAAAGAATATGAAATTCCGTCAGAAGAATATGATCCGGCAAAAGAAACCACATCTAATTATGGTGAAAAACAGATCCAGCAAGCCATAGATACCTTGCCGGATCAGTTTAAGACCGTAATTATTCTGAGGGAAGTACAGCAGTTATCGTATGAAGAAATAAGCCAGATCCTTGGTATTTCAATTGGAACGGTTAAAAGCCGTATCAATCGAGGCAGATTGCGCCTTCAGAAAATGTTGAAAGAATTAAAGGAACAATAAATAAATTGGAACATTTCAGTAACTGATGATTTTTAAAGTGGTGTTTAAAAAATAGCAGGAGGTAACGCGTATAGATGGATTGTTATAGTTTTGATAGAATCATTTCTGATTATATCGATGC
>CAYNBL010000073.1:0-11834 GCA_964395205.1 uncultured bacterium
CTATCGTTCTTGGGAAAATCAAAGGCTTGGAGTTTATTGAATCGCTTGAGGGGGTGGAAGCGGTCTTTATTTATCGTGAAGCAAATATTTTAAAAACGGTGGTCTCATCAGGATGGGAAAAAGTCAAAGAATAATTATGAGTTATAAGTTATGAATTATGAGTGGAAAGAAATATTCTCTCCTTACTAAACGTATTTTCTTATTTCATCGATACTTTTTCGTTTTTTATCCCGAATTTTTGTATGTCCCGAATAACCCAGAGTAATGACCAATGCAGGCTTTTTAGGTGCTTTAATATTCAGAAGCTTCATGATCTTGCGTGTCTGGAACCAACCAAGTATGCAGGTTCCAAGACCTTCTTCAGTGGCCTGTAAACAAAAATGCTCAGCAACAATACCGACGTCAACAAGATTGAACTGACGGTTTTTTAGAACTCCTCCGATGGCGATATGTAATGCTGGTCGCCAAGAATTTAATACAAGCAATACGGGTGCAGAGGGCACGAAACGATTAAATTTTATAAGGTCAGAA
Organism: uncultured bacterium; assembly: GCA_964395205.1. Lineage (GTDB taxonomy): Bacteria > Fidelibacterota > Fidelibacteria > Fidelibacterales > Fidelibacteraceae > M50B103. The sequence continues at coordinate 532 of CAYNBL010000073.1, forward strand.
TAAGTTGCATGTGCCACTTTATTGCGCAATTCGGGTTCTTCAACGACAATAAATTCCCAGGGTTGGGAATTTGATGCCGAGGGCGCAAGTCGAGCTGCCTCAAGGCAGCGTTCGATCTTTTTGTGCTCAACCGGTTTATCTAAATATTTACGATCACTTTGTCTGGTTTTTACAAGATCAATAAAGCTCATAGTTCCGGCTCGATTTTTTCTTTGTACAATTTGTAAAATCTTTCTTCAATGGCATCACGTACTTCACGATAAGTTTTTAATCTTTTTTTAAAGCCGCCCTTTGCGTGAATGGGGTCCGGAAAAGGTATGTGTAGGCGATGTTTCACTTCGCCGCTAAATATTGGACAGGTTTCATTCGCATGATCACAAACCGTGATAACATAGTCGAACGGATCATTCATGTAATCATAAACATGTTCAGGTACATGATCACTGATATCAATGTTTTTTTCAGCCATCACTTCAATGGATTCGGGCATAACGCGATAAGCGGGATGAACGCCGGCAGAATAGACTTCCATTTCTTTATTAAAATGATTAAGAAAACCATGAGCCATCTGTGAACGGCAGGAGTTTCCGGTGCATAATACTAGAATTCTCATAATTATTCCTTATGTCGTTTTTTTGTAATGAGGCGAACAAAGATAACAGCTATCCAGATAGGCCAGAGCCTGATGATCCAGAAGAAAACCAGCACAATACCTTTTAATCCGCCATGTAGAGCACGAAGCAAAGTGGGAAAGAATGCGTCTGATTTATTTGGGATATAGGTCGTTTGAGTTACTTCGTACATACTGATGCTAATTTCACTCATTTTAACTTGTCCGCTCAGATATTTCAACCGCGCTTCCTGCGATTCGAGCTCTTCTTGTAAGCGACGTATTTTGTCTTCGACCGTGATCATATCTGTAACAGTCTCAGCTTTCTGTAAAAGTTCGCGATAACGGGCTAAAGCTTGTCGTTTGGTTGACAAACGTGATTCAATATCAATAAATTGTTCGGTGACGTCGCGTGCGGAAATATTTTTTTCTTCCAATCGTCTGATATCATCATCGGCAAGCAGGGCTGTCATAAATGCCTCAAAATCTTTTGCCGGTACGCGTACGGTTAAATGTGTATATAAGCGATCAGCTTGACTGTATTGGCGTTCGCTTTGGATCTCGCCCTTATATTCTGACAACAATTTACTCAGTGCTTTTAATGAAGAATCCATTTCATTGACTTCATAGCGAAGATTTGCAGAGCGAATGATCTTTTGTTCAGCATTCGATTCTTGCATCAGTGTGCCGGCCGACATCGCTTGTTTGGGTGCCGCTGTCTTCTCATAATAGATCATATCCTCACTATTATCAGCCAAAATTTGCTTATTTGAAGTATCGCAGGATACAAATAGCAATATAATAGAGATGAAGATAAGAAAGCGTTTCATGATAATTCCTTTTTATTTAAGCCCGGTTGAACCGAAACCGCCCAGTCCTCTGTCGGATTCGCCAAGTTCTTCTACCTCTGATATGTCCGGATGTTTCGGAGTTTGGAAAATAAATTGGGCAATTCGATCACCTACGTTGATCTGAAAATCTTCTTCGCCAAAATTCGCAAGGATAACACCTATCTCATTACGGTAGCCTGCATCAACCGTTCCGGGAGCATTTAAACAAAAAACACCTTTTTTAAAAGCAAGGCCGGAACGTGAGCGAACTTGCAATTCCATTTCAGTAGGGAGTTCAACTGCCAGGCCTGTTTTGATCAAAGCCCATTTTCCGGCGGGAATAAGTTTGTCTTCAACAGAGGTAACATCGTAGCCGGCATCATAGGCATGTTGTTGACTGGGGATAAGAGCATGGGGTGAGAGACGCTTAAATTTTACTTTCATCGTGACTTAAGTCCTTATTTATTGAAGTTTTTACTTGACTTTAACCCAATTTATCATGAAAATCACAACTGCGATGCCGAGGTGGTGAAATTGGTAGACGCAGTGGACTCAAAATCCACCGGGCTTCGGTCCATGCGGGTTCGATTCCCGCCCTCGGTACGACTCTAAAACCCTTCGAAAGAAGGGTTTTTTAATTTCGGCTCATAATCCACCGTCCGTCAGCCGACGGACTTGCGGGTAACCCCGATCGTTCGGGACGCCCTCGGTACCAACACAACCCTGCATGAAAATGCGGGGTTTTTGTGTTTCATGTTCAAATATTTCAATGTGTAAAATTAAGGGGATGGGGAGTAAAATACAATTGAAATTGTTGTAGAGACAGGCCATGGCCTGTCTCTACAAATAAATCGTCCAAGTAAGGGTTCAATTTCAATAATAATTAATCAATTCAAAGGTTCTGTAAAACGTTATTGTAATAAACATCATATAAAATTTACATGGCAAAGTAAATTTTATGATAGAATTATTCGCGATGAATTAGAATTTGAAAACACAAGAATATATATTAAAAACAACCCCAAAAATCACACAAAAAACAAAACTCCCATCAATTGACAGGAGTAAATAATATTGATTTATTTATTTGTAAATTAAACGCAAAACATGATAAAACGCATAATATTCAGCATGTCATCCGCTTCAAAACGGGTAATATGTGCCGATATTGCTTTAGCTCCCGGATAATGGGAAGCCCTATAGGCGTTTATGTGTTTTGTGTATCGAATCTCGAGAATAAAATGTTCAGGGACCGACATAGAAAACAAATTCATATTCTTTTTAAGTGCTTTTTCCACACCCGATTTGATCTTTTCAGTTGCAAGTTTGGGATGGATACAAAGCGTTGCATTTCCGGTTCCCTTATTGGTCGCAACGGTCTCTATTTGTGGATCAAAATTCATGGCTCGTTTACACATGCCTTCATCGCCGGATAAAAATACAGGTACAACGCCATGTGCTCTTGCCACGAGAGCATGTAACATAAATTCGGAACACAGTTCTCCATTAAGTGTCATTTCTGATACAGTCAATGATGACATAGTATGGGCCAAAGGATTATCATTGGAGCCGGAAGGGGAGTGATAGCCGATAAAAGCGACAGCATCAAATCCTTCATCTATACCCCAAACCATGGAATAAGGATGGCGGGACCATGATCGGATAAGTTTGGCTTCAATAGGGAGATCTTCAGCTTTTAGATTTCTTCCTGAATCATGAGCATCTTTTACAACTATCTCAGTAGCACCGGCTGCAAGTGCACCCTCACAGGCGGCAACAACTTCACGAGTCATCTGCTCTCTAAACTCAGAATAATCGGAGTTGCCTTTATTGGTCTCAGACCAACTGTTGATGCCGGTAACACCTTCGATGTCCGCGGAAATAAAAAAGCGCATGCTTAATCTTCCTCAGTCTCTTCTACATCTCTCAATTCCAGTTCATCATCAAAGTCGAGTTCCGGATTGTTAAGCAAAAATCTGTCCAGGAGAAATTTGCTTACTACACCTAAGCCGGCCAGTATAGCACCTGCGATGATCAGCTTTTTACTTGATTTCATTTTTTTAGTCCTCCAGAAGTTTACCTAATATACATAAGATGAATGATTTATCAAAGTAAATCGGGATCGGATTCAAGTAAGTTATATCAAGTAGTTATCCAATGTGTTCGTGCAATAGCAATACTTTTTCCATTCTCACTGTTTGTGATATGATGAAGGCAAACGCTTTGTTCCAAATCTTTATTTATCTGACTGGCGGATGTGACGGTCGTCCCATAGAAAGCCTGACCCTTGAACGTGATCTCAAGATCTATCAATTCGTGGTTGTTCAAAAAATCCAAGGGAAGACTTTCGAGTGCCCATTCTACGATGACACGATTATTCGCATGCCGGTTGATGTCAATATCATGTTTCCGGATCTCAAGATCAATGGTATGTTGAATTTCTTCCGGTGTTTTAAGTGAAGAAAAATGATCATCAATGGCTCTCTCAGGCAATGCGTAACAGCCAAGATCAAGGATCTCAACATTAACGATATTTTTGTTTTTTAAATCATATAGAACCCATGAACTTGTGATTAGGGCCAGGATCTCTCCATCCTCCGTTTCCATCGAATAGTCTCGAATGGAAAACATCCCCTTGTGTTCAGCGATCCAGGTTTTAAAGATAATTTTTTCCATATAAGCAGGATATCGGCTAACTGAAATATGGTAGCGTGATAACATCCATGTAAGTCCCCGCTTAAATAATTCGGGAATTGTTATCTTCAATTCTACTGTATGATCTGCAGCAATATCTTGCATATAATTCAAGAGTGAGGAAAAACTGAGTTTCGTGCTTGGGTCACATTCGAACACCCGGACTGAATAGGTTTTTTGATATTTCATTAATTATCTCCTGTGTAAGGCGGATAATAATTAATAATTATTGTTTGGCAAAGGAGAATAAACGAACTGACTCAAGTTTCTTAACTATTAAAAATTGGATATAATCCCTTATTTATCTAAATATTTAAGAAAAGTTAAGAAACTTGAGTCAGTTGCATGAACAAAAAAAACACGACTCTCATCGTGTTTTTAAATTTATTAAAATTCTCAATTTATCTTGTGATCAACCTGCTTATATGTGTAAGCTCTTTCCCTCTTCATCCAGCACTTTTCTTAAAGCACCATCATGGGCGGCAAGTCTTTTGCGAGCAGTTTCGGCATCTACATCCAATAGAACCATGACCAGTGCGGTTTTAACACTGCCTTCAGATTCTTTGAGCTTAGTCATGCCATTATCATAGTCCGTACCAGTACAGTGACGAATAATTCGTGCACCGCGATCCCAAAGCTTTTTATTTGTGGTCATCAGATCGACCATCAAATTGCCGTAGGTTTTGTTCATCTTGATCATGGCTGCAGTTGTGATCATATTAATAATAAGTTTTGTTGCAGTTCCAGCTTTCATGCGGGTTGAACCGGTAATGATCTCAGGACCGACAACGGCCTTGATAAGAACATCAATATCAGAAGTTTTTTCAAATTCATTACAAACTAAAAGTCCGGTTGTGCCACCGATTTCTTTGGTGCGTTTTAAGGCGGCATGAACATAGTCAGCCATACCACTGGTGGTAATACCCAATAAACAGTCATTTTCAGTAATGCCACGTTCATCTACAATCTTGTAACCGGCGTCAAAATCATCTTCGGCGCCTTCAACAGCTGTAACTAAAGCTGATAATCCACCACACATGATGCCTTGTACAAGTTTGGGAGATGCTGAATAAGTAGGGGGGATCTCTGAGGCGTCAAGAACTCCTAAACGACCGCTGGTGCCAGCACCAACATAGTATAGACTCCCACCTTTTTTCATTGAAGTGACAACAGCATCAACGAACTTTTCGATCTCAGGAATAGCTTTTGCTACGGCATGGGGAACTGTTTTGTCTTCCTCGTTCATGATGACGAGTATTTCTTCAATATTCATTTGGTCAATGTACTTACTGGCTTGGTTCTGTTGTTCGGTTGTCTTGTCGCTAATTTGTTGCATAATTTCCCTTTTTTTATCCTCCAAAATCGGTTATTATTTTAATATGAAAATCGCATGAATACAAGTGAATAAAATGTTTAGTAAATACAAATATTTAGGAGTGATATTACTCGTTTTTGCGACAGGGGTCTTTGCCGATACCCTGCCAAGCCGTTTTGACCTTAGAAATGTTGGTGGAATAAGCTATGTTAGTTTGGTTAGATCACAGCAGGGCGGGACTTGCTGGGCTTATGGAACGATGGCATCAATGGAAAGCAATATGATGAAAAGTGGACTTTGGCCAACACCTGTGGAATTTTCGGGTCCTGATCTGGCGGAATATCATCTTGATTGGTGGAACGGTTTTAATTTATTCTATAATCAGGATATCGGATATTATCATTCGGAAGGTCTTGCTGTCCATATGGGAGGAGATTATAGGGTCGCAAGTGCATATTTCTCCCGCGGTGATGGTGCTGTCCTTAATGACGATGCACCGACTTTTAAATCTGCTTCACCCCGCAGAGATACTTCTTATACTTATTATTATCCGCGGACCATTGAATGGTATCAACTGAAAGATGATCTATCAAATATAGATTTCATCAAACAGCAGATCATGGATCATGGTGCAGTTGCTACTTGTATGTTCGCTACAAATCTTTTCCTTGATGATTCAACAAATGGAAGTTTTTACCAACCACCATCAGATCCAAATAAACCTAATCATTCTATTGCTATCGTTGGCTGGGATAATACGTTAACAACAGCAGCCCCTAATCCGGGGGCATGGCTGTGCAAGAACAGTTGGGGGACTGACTGGGGCACAGCTTGGGGAGGTTATGGGTATTTTTGGATATCCTATTATGATAAACATGCCGGACGGAATTCTGAGATGGGCTGTGTTTCTTTTCAGGATGTTGAGATCATGAAGTATGACAGTATTTATTATCACGATTATCATGGCTGGCGGGATACCTTAGATGTTCAAGAAGCCGTCAATATTTTTGTGGCAGAAGCACGCGATACTTTGGTTGCAGTCAGCTTCTTTACAGCTGCTGATTCTGTTGAATACAATATAAAAATATATCGTGATCGGGAAGACCTGATCAATGATGACCCGCTTACTTCAAAATCCGGAACAATATTATATGCCGGTTTTCATACTATTGATCTGGATGATCATGCCGTATTGATGGAAGGAGATTCATTCTTTGTTTATCTCTTTCAGGAAAAAGGTGGTCAACCCTACGATCGAACGTCCATTGTGCCGGTATTATTGGATGTTCCGGCTCTTTACGCACAAAGAACAGCTGCGACAACAGTACCATCTATCGCAAATCGAAATGAAAGTCTTTTCAAACAAGCCGGAACGTGGGTGGACTTGCAAACCGTGAACACGACTGCAAATTTTTGCATCAAAGCTTTAGTTAAAAAAGGGAAGTTTTCATTGCAACAGGATTCTTTTGAGACCTCCGGACTTTTGGGAACCTATCCCAATCCTACTTCCGGCCGCCTCGTGATTGATTTCCAATTGTCACATTCTGCGAATGTTCGTTTGTGCTTATATGATATCAATGGAAAATTAAGACGAATTTTGCAAGAAAGATCGTGGCAAGAAGGTTATCGATGGAGTATGTTTAATGTTTCGGACTTGTCCAGCGGCATATATATTTGTATTTTTGAAGTTGATGGCGTTAAAGTCAATTCGCAAAAAATACTGGTGATCAAGTGATAAAAAAGATATGTAAAATTTTCCTTATGGCTTTTCTTGTCTCCTGTTTGTCTGCTGCAGTCTATGAATATGACTATTCATTTACTCAGGTTACATTTACGCAGCAAGCCGGTCATATGCTGGTGGAAATTCCGGGATGTATGCAAATTGGTGTTGAAGGAGAGCCGCTGTTGCCAAATTATCCTGTTAAGATCCTTCTTCCTCCGGGTGAAAAGCTGGAGAGTGCCGAATTAGTGATAAATAAGAGTAAAACTTACCCACTTATGCTTCCGCTTTTGCCGAAACAGGCGGACCGTCCATTGTCTTGGGGTATCTCGGATAAAGGGTTTATGAAGAAGGACGAGGTTTATAGTCTTGATCAATATGAAAAAGAAAATATGAACGTGAAAGTGCATTGGTTTAGAGGAGCAGGTGTTGTAATTGGAACAATTGATCCTCTAACTTATTTCCCGCAATCTGGTAAAGTTGAACTTGCGGAATCCATGACTTTACGCATCACAACGCGGTTGGAGCAAACGACTCCAAAGATGAAAAAATCAAATTATCAAATGTTAAAAGAAATAGTTGAAAATCCGGAAATGTTATCCTCTTATTCTATAGAACCGGATGATGTCGAACGCCTGTTAATTATAACATCTACTGATTTTAAACCCGCTTTTGATAGACTGAAAGAACATTATTTAAAATATGGGATCATAACTCAGATTGTTGACTCGTCTGATGTTGAATTAAGTGATGCCTCAGGTCGTGATTGGCAAGAAAAGACCCGAAATTATATTCGCGATAAATATATTACGGAAGGACTGGACTATGTCTTGATCGGTGGGGATAAAATTCCAAATCGTGGTTTAAGTTGCGATGTGCTTTCCGGAGGAGATATTATATCATCCAATAATATTCCGGCAGATCTATATTATGCTGCACTTGATGGTACTTGGGATTCTAATCAAAATAATATTTTTGGTGAATACAATGATACTACCGGATTTGATGAAGCGGATCTTTTTCCTGAAATAGCCATTGGTCGTATGCCGGTATCTACTTTAGAAGAATTAAATAATATGATCGATAAGAGTATTCGTTATCAGGCTGAGCCGGTTATTGGGGATTTGAATAAGCAAACATTTTTTGGTGAATTTCTATATGACGATCCGCTATCTTGGGCATCGGATTACTTGGAACTATTAATTGGTATTCATAACGATAACGGATACACAACCCAAGGGATACCCTCAAATATCGAAATAAATAAATGGTATGATCAAGACAGTATCGGTTTTTGGAACCAAGCAACAGTTAAAAGCGAGTTGGCTGAAGGAACTTCTTTTGTCCACCATGATGGTCATGGGCATATAGCAGATATGATGAAATTTTACACGAGCCAAATCAATAATTCAGATTTTATGACGGTAAATGGTATTGATCACACAACCCCCTTGTTTTTTAGTCACGGATGTCTTTGTGGTGGTTTTGATTATTCCAATTGTATTGCTTCCCGCCTAGTCTCCGGACCGTATATTTCGGCGGGTGGGGTATTTAATTCTCGTTTTGGTTGGTTCAACGAAGGTTTTACAGAAGGACCCTCCATTCATTTACATCGGGAATTCGAAAATGCCATATACGGACTTGGCTTTTATCAGTTTGGCTGGGCTCTAACTGTCTCAAAGATCGCGACTGCACCCTGGGTAACCGCGATGGGACAATGGGAGCAAAACGCTCTTCGTTGGAATTTTTATACTATAAATATTCTCGGAGATCCTGCTATGCGGATCTTTACGGATACACCTTCTGAAGCACAAGTAAATTGGGATATAAGCGATCTGAATGAAGCACAATTACAGGTAAGCGTTTCTCTTGATCCCGATCCCGTTGAAGATGCCGGAATTGTAGTCATGGACTCGACGGGTGTCTTGATCGGCTTTGGACGGACGGATATATCAGGGTATGCGGACATTAGCTTATCATCACCCGTTTTACCCGGAGATTCTATACTATGTTATGTTTCCGGTGAGAATATTTTGTTAAAAGAAACGACGCTTGTAGCACTTGAAGTTGGCATTGATAAACAACAAACATATACTTTACTTGAAAGCTATCCCAACCCCTTCAATCCCGATGCGACGATCGCATATTCTTTAGATAGTGGTGGTGAAACCGATATTCGTGTGTTTGATTTACAGGGGAAACTTGTCGAAGTATTGTACCAAGGATATCAAAGGGCCGGATCACATAAATTATTATTCAGAGCTGAAGATCTCGCAACCGGTGTTTATATATGTCGATTGCAGACAGCGGATCAAACACGAATAAAAAAACTTATATTATTGAAGTAATCATTCCTAAGGAGCTATCATGTATTCCCCTTTTCTCAGCGGTAAAAAAATCGATCTTTGTCCGGTAAGTAAAGCAGATATGGAAATATTGCAAAAAGGTTATAACGATCCGGATGTGCGTGATGCTATGTTTATGTATTTTCCTCTGACCGAAAAAGATACTGAAAATAAGATCGAAGCAATGGTGAAAGATGAAAAAGCTATTAATTTGATCATTGTCGATAAAGATACAAAGAAGCCTATTGGACATACGGCACTTGTTCATCCTGATTGGGTTAGTGGTATGGTAACTTTTTATATTGTTTTGCTCGATAAAACGGTTTGGGGAAAAGGTCTTGGCACAGAAGCAACCAAACTGATCGTAGATTATGGCTTTAATATGCTGAATCTCAACCGTATTCAACTCCATGTTAATGCAGAAAATGAAGCCGCAAAAGCCGTTTATAAAAAGATTGGTTTCAAGCATGAAGGCACCTTGCGTCAAGCTATGTATAAAAACAATAAGTACTATGACTTCTGGTTGATGAGTATTTTAGCAGATGAGTTTGTAAATAAATAATTATGATAACCATAAAAAGAATTTATCCGTTTACAAGTATTCTCATTTGTGTCTTATTAGTAATTTCTTGTCACGTATTTGATGATGATGGTAATGGTTATAATGACAATAACTATTCCTTTACTAATCTAGATTATGAAGATTTATTTTATGTATATGGTCCATCTTATTATGATATTAATGAACCATTTCTATATGAAGCAGATAGTAATGGAGTAATCATTTCAGATTATTATGGTTCTAAATATTATAATCCGGTTACTATAAGCCAAAAGGGTATCAATTTATTTGATAGATATAGAAAAAAGGCAGATTCTTTATATTTGGATTATGCTTTAAGACATCGGGATGCTTTAGTCAATTTAATGGATGAACAAGGTTATTTAGAATATAGACAAACAATATTACATTTCTCAACGCTGTTGTTAAAACCATGGTATTCAGGTATGTCCCAGGGTCAGGCATTGTCGTTATTGTCAAGGCTTGCTTTCTTTACAAATGATACTTTATCAGAGAATATGGCTCATAAAGTTTTCGAGACCCTGAATCCTTTCTCGGAAGTAAGTAATGAAGTAGTTTTTATAGATTCTTTAAATTATGTATGGATAGAAGAGTATCCGGAATATCCACCTTATCATACTTTCAATGGTTTCATGTTTGCAATTATTGGAATTTATGATTACTACAATTTATTGAAGACCGATGATGCCACAAAAGAAATTCTATCAATATATTTAACTACTATACATGATTTAATGCATGAATATAGGAATCCGGGAGATATTAGTCGATATTGTCTAGGGCATACTCACAAGAATGAAACATATCATAGGATTCACATAATTCAATTAGAATATTTTACGGAAATTACCCAAGATTCCAGTTTTGCGAAATTTGCAGATACTTTAAGAATGGATTATTGGAATTATTAATTTGATATAATGAAAAGTACTAATCACTAGTCACCAGTCACTCATCACTATTTTTGTTTGCCTTTTTACAAATTACTTATTATAATAGCAGGCTCATTTATGGCGAAGTAGCTCAGTCGGTTAGAGCAGTGGAATCATAATCCATGTGTCCGGGGTTCGAATCCCTGCTTCGCTACAATCCCTACTTAACGGTGGGGATTTTTTCGTTAAACGAAAAAATCAGTAAGCAGTACGCACTATGGGTTATTAGCAAAATGAAAGTGCAACACTAAAGAGGGTGTTGCATGAAGCAAAA
>CAYNBL010000074.1:0-11792 GCA_964395205.1 uncultured bacterium
AACTACTAAAAGTAAACTGAAAAATACCGTTGCACTTTCATTTTGCTAATAACCAGTAGGTAGTAATTTGATATAAATTATATATTTAGCAATTTCTACTCACAACTCAAAACTCACCACTTACAATTTCCCTCCAATTTCCTTGATAATAAACAACATCCTTATTAGATTATTGGAAAAGAAACATTAATAAGTGGAGGTGAAACATGAAAAGGTCAATATTATTTTTCATGATTTTACTACTGAGTATTTTCTCGTCTTGTGATTGGTTCAATCCGGAGGATGATGACCCACTTGTAATCGATAATACTAAATATGGCCGGGTAACTCCAACATCAGCCAAACTTGGCACATTATTAAGGTTTTTTAGTTTGGATTCTACCGATTATCCACTTGAAGAATATAAGGTACTTTTCACATTAAGTTAAGTCGAAAAGCTCGACCTCAGGAATTGGACAAAGTATTGACGGGATATGTTGTGGCACAACACTAATTGAAAAGGAAAAAGTAAACATGAAACGAAAAATTGTTATCTGCGTACTGATAGCTCTGATGCTATGCACCGGTTTAATGTTCGGACATGAGGAAAAACTCAAATTCCGGCCATTTCAGTTGAGTTTCGCTTATCCCTTGGGAACGAATGGGCTAAATGCATTTCAATATACCAATGGAATATCGTTCAACATGGTCTATGGTATGAATGGCGGACTTGCCGGAGTTGAGATCGGGTCGGTCTTTAATTATATTCATTACAATGCTAATGGGGTTCAGATCGCAGGTGTATTTAATGCTATTAGAAAAAATTCAAATGGTGTTTTTATATCCGGTGCAACAAACCTTCACTTTGGCACGATAAAAGGTACAAGTATTTCAGGTGCCTTAAATTTGAGTGGAGGGCATTCAGATGGTCTGTTCATTGCAGGTGGTGCGAATATTCATTTAAGGAGTATGGAGGGCGTTGCGATTGCCGGAGGTTTGAATATAGTATTTGGAGAAGCAGAAGGCTTTACGGTTGCTCCTGTGAATCTTTTCTTTCAAGATTATAGTGGTGTCCAAATAGGTGTAGTCAACATGGTGGGTGGATTAGACGGTCTCCAGGTAGGTGTGGTAAATTATGTTGGAAAAGATAATGATGCATTACCTATTGGCTTAATATCTGTCGTAAAAGATGGATATTATGAATTTGAATTTTATTCAAATGAGTTAGCATTCTTGAATTTTAGTTACAAGATGGGTGTCAAGAAATTCTATAATACCTTCAATATGGGTTATTCAAAACATGATGGTCGGAATATATTTCGTTACGGTATTGGTATCGGGTCAAGTCGTCCGGTCGGATATAAACAATCCGTATCTTTTGAAGCCGGAACAGACCAGGTTATCACGGATTGGAATTGGAATGGTGCATTCAGCTTGATCAATAAGCTTTCCATAGATTATCGTTTAAGGCTGGGTGAAAAATTTGCACTGGTCGGAGGGCCAAGTTTCAATGTCTATCTTACCAATGAACAGATAGCTGGAGAATATGGTACGATAAATATTCCCAAAACAGTTTATGAGTATGAATGGATAAATACGAAGTTGTTTTCATGGTTTGGATTCAAAGTCGGTTTATCCTATGCCATATGATGCACTAGTGTAATCTGTTGAAAATAAATAGTATATAAAAATAATTGTCTTTGATTTTCCTTTCAAAGAAAAATAATTATTAATTATCATTTTCATATTTTGTAATGTATGTTCGCTCATTCGGGTATCCGAATGAATTTATTAATGAAAAGAGACAAAAAAAATGACAGATGCAATCAAATTTACTGACCTCGGACTTTCCAATAGTAGCCTTAGCGCGATCAGAAACAAAGGTTTTGAAGAACCTACAGCCATTCAGGCCATGACTATTCCGGTCATGCTAAAAAATGATAAAAATATTATTGCCCAGGCACAAACCGGAACCGGTAAAACAGCCGCGTTCGGTTTACCTATTCTTGATCTTATTGATCCGAATAAACCTGGAGTACAAGCCCTGATCCTGACACCCACCCGCGAGTTGGCCATTCAGGTTGCCGAAGAGATTCATTCTCTTCGCGGAGATAGTCAGATCAGAACCATGCCGATCTATGGCGGACAATCTATAGATCAGCAACTACGCCGCTTGAAAAAAGGTGTAGAGATCGTGGTTGGAACTCCCGGACGTGTGATCGATCACCTTAAGCGTAGGACCCTGAATTTAAAAAATATTCAGCATCTTGTACTTGATGAAGCAGATGAAATGTTGAATATGGGTTTTATTGAGGACATGGAAGAGATCATGAAACATACCAATCCTCATAAACGCACACTTTTATTTTCGGCTACCATGCCTCAAAAGATCCGTGATCTTGCCAAGAAGTACATGGACGGTTATGAACTGCTGAAAGCCAAAAAAGAAAATGTTACAACGGATCTCACAGAACAGATCTATTTTGAGGTCAAGAATTCAGAAAAATTTGATGTCCTTTGTCGTATTGTTGACTTTGTGGAAAATTTTTACGGACTGGTCTTTTGCCGTACCAAACAAGATACTGATACGCTTGTTACACGTTTATTGGGTAGGGGATACGATGCCGAAGCAATTCATGGCGATATCTCCCAAGCACAGCGCGAGCGCACATTGGCCCGCTTTAAAAAGAAAAGTATCAATATTTTGGTTGCAACTGATGTTGCGGCTCGCGGTATTGATGTGAGTGACCTTTCGCATGTGATCAATTTCTCCTTGCCGCATGATCCGGAATCTTATGTTCACCGTATCGGTCGTACAGGAAGAGCCGGCAAAGAAGGAACTGCTATCACATTTATCACACCAAGTGAATATTCAAAACTGATGTTCATTCAGCGCATGGCCAAAACAAGCATTAAACGCCAAGATATACCGAGTGTTAATGATATTATTTCCGCTAAGAAAAAGAAAATTGCCGAAGATCTGAATGCCGTACTTGATCAAGAAGTTGATTCAATGTACTATGCCTGGGCAAAACAATTGCTCGAAACGGGCAAGCCATCTCAATTGCTTGCTTCAGTTCTAAGTTATGCCTTTAAAGAGGAGTTGGATCCGGGTGTATACGGAAATATCAAAGAATATGCCGAAAAAGGTGCAAATCTTGACAAACATGGTAAAGCCCGCCTCTTTGTTGCTCTTGGTAAAAAAGATAAAATGCGTCCCGATAAACTTGCATTATTGATTATGCATACGGTTAAAATAGAATCTCGTGATATTACAGATGTTCAAGTAATGGATAATTTTTCATTTATAACTGTTCCTTTCGAATATGCCGAACCGATCATCAAAGCCTTTAAGGTCAGGAAAAAAGGTCAAAAACCTTTGGTCATGCTTGCTAAAAAATAATAATTTCTCCGATTGAAAACAGTATTTTTGATCATGAACATCGGAGGATATTACAATGTTATTGAAACGCAGCACAGCATTATTATCTATCGTATTCTTGTTGACCCTGCCGAGTTCTTTTTTTTTATGTAGTGTTTATAACGTGGAGACGAATAGTCTTTAGGAAATTATTAATTGAGTGAGCATAAACGCATCGGACAATATTCCGAAACAGAAGAAAAAGTAAATATCATTACTCACGCTTCAGGATTATTTCTAAGCGTTGTTGCTTTAGTATTATTAGTAATGCGAGCATTGAGATATGGCGATACACTTCATGTGATCACCTTTACTGTCTTTGGACTCAGTATGATCCTTTTGTATACCTCTTCAACTTTATATCATAGCGCAAAAGACATAACTACACGCGGCAAACTTCAGGTTTTTGATCACGCCTCCATCTATGTGCTAATTGCAGGTACTTATACACCTTTTACTCTTATTGTTTTACCTGGAAATCTTGGTTGGATCATGTTCGGTATTATCTGGACTCTTGCTTTGGGTGGTGTGATTATTAAACTCTTTTTTACCGGTAGATTTGATCTGCTTTTGACAATTATGTATGTCGCACTGGGCTGGATCGTGGTAATCGCTTTAAAACCACTCATTGCAAATCTGGCGATCGAAGGTGTGATACTTCTCTTTGCCGGCGGAATAGCCTATACTCTTGGAGCCGTAATTTACGGTATTAAGAAGATCCCGGGAAATCATGCTATTTTTCACTTCTTTGTATTGATAGGAACACTTTGTCATTTTCTATCAATATACTTTTTTGTTCTACCTGCAAAATAAGCTTAACAAGTAAATCACTAATTAATGAAATAAAATAGTTTCATAAGCTATTTATTTTCATTATGATGCAACAATTTTGGGAACTGTGGAATATTTTGGTAGTATGTTCTCTATGTTGAAGATTATTGGCGTATTCTTCAAATGCTTTCTTAACGAAAATGGAGTATAAATGCTCAAACGAATTCTCTCAATACTTTTTTTAACATTGACCTTTGTCTATGCTGTTACAAATTACTCTTTACGTGGTGTCATTACCGATGCTTCTACAGGAGAAGATCTAATTGGCGCAGCAGTATCTGTAGATGAAAGTTCAACAGGAACTTTTTCAAATTCTTATGGATTTTATTCTCTGACATTGCCCGAGGGCGAGCATCAAGTTACTTTTTCATTTATGGGTTATACTGCCATAAAAGCAGAGATCGATCTGAGCAAAAATTCCATTATAAATATTGAACTAATCTCAGCTGTCATTTCTCTTAATGAAGTGATGGTCAGTGCAGATCGCCCCGATAATAATGTAAGTTCAACTCAAATGAGTGTTGCAAAGCTTGATATTAAAGCCATTGAGATCATGCCGGTGCTATTCGGGGAATCGGACATCCTAAAAACCATACAATTACTTCCCGGTATCAGTTCGGCCTCTGAAGGCAGTACGGGTTTTTCGGTGCGTGGAGGAGCGAATGATGAAAATCTCATTCTTCTGGATGAGGCGACTGTTTATTCACCTTCGCATTTGATGGGTTTTATTTCCGTATTCAATTCCGATGCCTTAAATGATGTCACAGTATATAAGGGTGGTATTCCGGCTTATTACGGTGGAAGAGCATCCTCGGTTATTGATGTATCAATGAATAACGGAAATAATAAGAAATTCTCGGGTAGAGTGGGAATTGGCTTAATATCTTCACGACTGACTCTGGAAGGTCCCATAATTAAAGATAAATGTTCATTCATTATCTCGGGAAGACGAAGCTATGCAGATATTATTTTAAAAGCATTACCGCTGGATATGATCACAAATGACACTCAATTATATTTCTATGATCTTAATGCAAAGTTGAATTTTAAACTGAATGATAATAACCGTGTATTCTTCTCGGGATATTTCGGTGAAGATGTATTTGGCTTTAAAGATATTATGGGGACGAGTTGGGGAAATACCACTTTTACCGGCAGATGGAACCATATTTTTGGTGATAAATTATTTTCAAACCTGTCTGCAGTCTATAGCAAATATGACTATGGTTTTAAATTGTCCGATCAAATATCTATGAGTTCCGGAATAGATAATTATACGGTCAAAGAAGATTTTACATATTTTCCAAATCCAAATAACACAGTCAAGATGGGGCTTAATGCCTCTCGTTATAAATTTAATCCAGGTAAATTAATCACCGGAACTGATAGCAGTGATTTTCGTTTGGTCATGGATGAGCAGCATTCTTTAGAAAGTGGCGCCTACATCTCAAATGATCATCAGATCACACCACTTTTAGGTGCGGAATACGGTTTAAGAGTTTCCATGTACAATCAATTGGGACCGGGCTGGATATATACTTACGATGATGATAAAGTTAGAAACGATTCCACATGGTACGATGATTGGCAAGTAGCGCAAAATTATTGGAATCTTGAGCCACGGATATCCTTTAATTATCGCTTAACGGATCAAAATTCTATTAAGGCGTCATACAATCGCATGGCGCAATATTTACATATGTTATCCAACAGTACTTCCGGACAAGCAACAGATGTATGGATATCAAGCTCAACGCTGGTGAAACCCTTAGTCGTTGATCAATTTGCACTCGGGTATTTTCACAACTTTGACAATAATAATATTGAAACGTCGATTGAAGTTTATTACAAAGATATGCAAAATATATCAGATTTTGAAGATGGCACGAATATTATGTTCAATGATAAAATTGAATCTCAGATCCTGAACGGAAAAGGTCGATCCTATGGTCTTGAGCTATATCTAAAAAAGAAATTTGGAAAATTCACGGGCTGGCTGTCCTACACCTTGGCTAAAACGGAGCTTCAGATCGACGAGATCAATGAGGGGGAGTGGTATCCCGCAAAATATGATCGTAGTTATGATCTTTCTATTGTGATGAATTATAAGATCACCGAGCGTATGACGGTTTCCGGGACATGGGTGTATTATACCGGTAATGCAGTTACATTCCCCAGCGGGCAATATATTATTGAAGATCAAGTCATTCCATATTATACCGAAAGGAACGGTTATCGTATGCCCGACTATCATCGTATGGACTTGAACTTTCATTTGGATGGAAAAGAACACAAAAGAAATTTTACAACATCCTGGGACTTCTCGATCTACAATGTTTATAATCGTTATAATGCCTATTCGATCTATTTCAGGGAAAGCGAAACAACTCAAGGCAATATGGAAGCCGTGCAATTGGCGCTGTTCGGTATTGTCCCATCCATAACTTTTAACCTTAATTTTTAAGGCATAAATATGAAAAAATTACTTTTAATATTCGTAATTGCAGTTATAGCTCTCACATCTTGTGAAAAAGTGATCGATATCGACCTCAATCTTGCCGACCCTGCTTTGGTGATCGAAGGAAAAATTCTTAAAGACTCTTTGGCACAAGTTTTAATACAAAAAACAACATCCTATTTTACACCGGATACTCAGCAGTGTGTTTGCGATGCCGTTGTGATCATTCAAGAAGATGATTCACGTCCGGATACACTTGAATATTTGGGAGACGGGCTATATAAAAGCACCAGCATGAGAGGTAAAAGTGATGCTAATTATCATTTAACGATTATTGATGATTCACAAACCTACACAGCCAGCTCATATTTACCTGCAGAACCACACATATATCAATTGACCTCGATCTCTATGTTGGCATTTGGAGGTTTTGGAGATAGTCTTATGACGCCCCCCGGAGGAGGTATGGGTAACTCTGATTCCATTCCCTGGTTGATATTCACCGATCTTTACGATGATCCCCTTGATGAAAACTATTATCTCTTTAAATACTTTTTAAATGGAGAAGATGTTACAACTGCATACAGGACAAGTGATGATGAAGGTGCTGAGAATGATACCCTTAATTACATGGGTGGTTTTTCTCGCTTTTACTTAGGTGATACCGTCACGGTTAAGGCCTATGCTGTAGATCGCGATGTCTATATATATTTTGAAACCTTGAATGATGTATTTAGCTCAAATCCCATCATGTCATCAACACCCTATAATCCACATTCAAATATTTCAAACGGAGCATTGGGTGTATTTTCTGCCATGAGTTCTGATAGTAAAACAACAATAATTATGCCTGAATTACCCGCGTTTCCCAAGTAAATCAAAATTAAAAGATGTAGAAATAAAAAACGCCTCGTTTGGGGCGTTTTAAATTATCGTAATAATTTCCAATTATTAATTACTGAGGTCTTTTGCCTTTTTTGAACTTTACACCGGGATAAGGATCTTTCTGATCTTCCGGAAAGGTTTCAAGTTTTTTAGGATTTTGTAAAAAGTCATTTAGGACATGGAAAGTGTTATTGAAGTAAATACCATCGGCAATACGTTCATCAATGGTCACACGAATAGGAATAACCGTTTTAACGCTGATCTCACCGGTTTCCTGATCAACAGCGACATCTTTTTTCAATCCACCTAGGACAAAAAACAAGGAAAGATCGCCATAATCATAAAGATGATGAAATGGGGGATGCTGAACGCCAAATGAACCCAGATTTGCAATGTAAGCTGAACCGTGCATGCTGTCCGTTAAAGTAAGATCTACCGGCATGACATTGCGTTCATCTAAGAACTTATACATGAACCATGCAAATAATTTGACGAACCAACGGGGTAATTTCATAAGAAATTCAACCATTTTTTCATCACTTTTATCGGAATCACCGGTTTTTGATTTTTTAATATCTTTACGGGCTTTTTTATGGACTTCAAAAATGCCGTCACGCGGGCCCAGTTTTAATCCAATAGTTCGTTCTTCGCCTTCATCGGTCATTTCTCTTTTTGATATAAAGAAATAAATGTGTTCATTGCGTTGGAAATAACGTCGACCTATAATGAAACGATTTAATCGAGGCCGTTCAAGGTACATACGGTGAATGGCTGCAAGATAGAGATCAAAGATCTTGATCTGATCATCTTTTGGCCTGTTTTTGTTTGTTTCCTTCAGGTAAGCTAAAGCATTTTCCATTTCGATATTGATGTCTAAATAAACGGCCGAACCATTGCGGGTTGGCATGACATACGGAAAAAGTTGATTAATAGCCGTGATGGTTTTAATGGGAGTACCATTATATCTACTCATGTGTTATCCCTCCTTACATTTCAAACACGAATGTATAATAAGAACAAATGGTTTGAATTGGAAACAAAAAATGCGTGAGACGTAAAACGTGAGACGTAAAGCGTGAGAAGTGATGTATTTGTGATGAGACACGATGGACCGAAGCCTCTGGACGTCTTTACAAAGTACAATTAAATGGAATATATAAAAAAGGGAACAGTCTTGACCGTTCCCTACGTTTTACGTCTCACGTTTTACGTTTTACGTGATTAGAATTCCATCCATCTGATCAATCGGGTCTCAAAAGGTGTTTTTAACAGAGGATGTACGGGCCGGACTCGAATACCGTATTTGTATTTGCCGCCTTTCGGCACCGATAGGTCACCACTGTAAATGTGACGGTTGGATTTGGTATTTTTTAAAGTGAGTTCTATGATCTCTACGGGAACTTGGTCTTCATAACCTTCGCGGACCAACATGGCTTCTGCGATCACATCATTCGGACTTAGGCCGTCTAGGTCAATATCCGCTTTAAGTGTAATATGTAATTCATTGGTGAAATCACCCACAGGATTGATCTCGGTAACCCAGATCTTGGGCCATGCTTTTGTGACCTTTTCTTTCCAGTCGGACAGATCTTTCGCACCTTTTTCGTTGTCTGCTTCAATGCTTTTACTGTAAATATGGGTTGGAACATAAAGGTCGTTTGCATAATCTTTTACCATACGTGCTGTACTGAAGGTTGGGGTCACGGTCTTGATGGATTCTTTCATGCGCTTGACCCAGGCGGGGGAGAAGCCGTCGTCATTAAGTTCATAGTATTCGGGAATAAGAGAATTTTCCATCGTGTAATAAAGACTATTGGCATCTTCACTATCCTGAATGTCAAGATGATCGTATTTTTTTTCTTCACCAATGGACCAGCCATTCTTGCCGTTATAGCCTTCTCGCCACCATCCGTCAAGTACGGAGAAGTTGATACCGCCGTTAATCGGAACTTTCTCTCCTGAAGTGCCGCTTGCTTCACGCGGGCGGCGGGGATTGTTTAACCATACATCTACACCGGATACCAGGTAGCGGGCGAGAGACATGTTATAGTTTTCAAGTAAAACAATTTTACCGAGAAATTCATCTTTCATGGACAACTTGTAAATCTGACGGATGAGTTCCTGTCCGGGTCGATCTGCCGGATGGGCTTTACCGGCAAAGAAGATCACAACAGGTTTATCTTTATCACCCAATAGCTTTAGCAAGCGTTTCTCATCATGAAATATCAATGTAGCTCTTTTATAAGTTGCAAAACGACGGGCAAAACCAATGAATAGAGCGTCCTCACGGATATTCTCACAGATCTTGTCTGTAATATGTGTCGGAACACTATTTCGTTCGTTACGAGCGCGTATACGGTCTTTTACGACCTCTGCTAGACGTGTTTTACGTTCAGCATGTGCATCCCAAAGGGTTTTACCGGGGATAGAATCCACTTTGTCCCATGTTTTGGGATCGTCAATATTATCCAGCCAATTATCATTAAGGTAATCTGAGTAAAGTTTCTTGAAGTTCTTGGCCATCCAGGTTTCAGTATGGACACCATTGGTGATGTGCGTGATCGGAACTTCATAAAAGGGAATATCTTTCCAAACGTCGTTCCATATCCTACGACTGACCTCGCCATGCAATTCACTGACGCCGTTTGAGCTTTTTGAACAATTCAAGGCTAAAATAGTCATACTGAACAAACCGGTGGTCATATCTTTACCAATAGAGAAGAACTGCTCCCAGGAAACACCGTAAGGATCCAACTGTGCGGCAAAATATTCTTTCATCATGCTTTCGTTGAATGCATCATTTCCGGCGGGAACGGGGGTATGGGTCGCAAAAACGCTTTTTGAGGATACCAATTCCCGGGCAAGATTGATCGGGTAGCCATTTTTAATATATTCCCGGATCAATTCAATGCCCAAAAATGATGAGTGACCTTCATTCATATGGTAAATAGTGGGTTTAATGCCCATTTTGCGTAAGGCACGAACACCGCCGATTCCCAGTAGGATCTCCTGAGTGATACGCATGTTCTGGTCACCGCCATATAACTGTGATGTCACGATACGATCTTCAGGAAGGTTTTCAGGAATATCCGTGTCCAGCAAATAGATCGATGTACGACCGGCTTGCATTTTCCAAATTTGTGAATATATCTTGCGACCGGGGAACATCACGGAAATGGTAATCGGTTTATCATCTTTGTCAAGAACAAGCTTGACGGGAATATCTTCGAAATCATAGGTCGGAAATACATTTTCCTGTTTTCCTTCACCGTCGATACGTTGAATAAAATAACCTTGTTTGTACATCATACCAACCCCAACAAGAGGAATACCTAAGTCGGATGCGGATTTACAATGATCACCTGCAAGAATACCCAAACCACCCGAATAAACAGGTACGGATTCATGGACACCGAATTCAGCTGAGAAATATGCAACCTGAAAATCTTTATTTTCTTTATGGTTTTTATTGAACCATGTATCTTTGCGGTTCATGTAATTGTTGAAATCATCAAGTACTTCACGAAAAAGTGAAAGAAAAGCGGGGTCATTGCCCTTGGCATTGAGGTCATTTTGAGATATTTGTTTTAACAAGGTTAGTGGGTTATGATCCACTTGACGCCAAAGCTCATCGGACAGTTGTCGGAAAAGTTGTAGAGCTTTTGGTTGCCAACTCCACCAGAGATTGTATGAGAAATCTTTAAATTCTTTTAATTCTTCGGGCACTTCATTTCGTACCGTAATGTTACGAAAACGTGTCATATATTCTCCTCAGTTGATTAGGATGAAAGTTATGAGTTTTTTATTTGATAAGGCAAGGAAAAATCTTAATTTTATGGCTGAAATTGAGGAATTCTGTTAATAATAGGAGCAATTCATGGCTGAATATATCTTGGCAAAACATATTTCAAAGTATTTGAATAAAGAAGTCACGCTTAAAGGCTGGGTTTACAATATCCGTAAAAGCGGGAAAATTTGGTTTCTGATCTTTCGCGATGGTACCGAATTTATTCAATGTGTTGTTCTAAAAAATGACGTATCGGAAGAGATCTTTGAATTGAAAAATACACTGACTCAGGAATCCTCTCTTGCAGTCACCGGCATTGTTCAGGAAGCACCGCGTCAGGAAGCCGGATATGAATTACTGGTTAAAAATATTGAAGTTATTCATGTTGCTGAGGAGTATCCTATTGCACTGAAAGATCATGGCGTTGATTT
>CAYNBL010000075.1:0-11677 GCA_964395205.1 uncultured bacterium
TTATAATTTAATGCTTTTTTGGGGACTTGGTAGTCTAATGGATACTTCGGGATTCGACACCAGCCGGAAGGTCTAAAAAAAATACCTTGGAACATATGTGACTAAAATGTTTTTAGCATTTTGAAACGAAGAATATTATTGATAAACTTAATGCTGATGTCACGAGCTGTAAAAAAATCTATTTGGATCACGCTTGCTATCTTTCTATTTATAGGATTGGTAGGTTTTGGTTCTTTGTATTATTTATCGCGCGATCTACCCGACCTGGAAGAATTGGAACGTTTTGAACCGGATATCGTGTCGACGGTCTATTCTTCAGATGGCAGGATCCTGACAGAATTTGGCATTAAGAACCGGACCCTGATCCCTCTTGATTCCATTCCCGATTATGTCAAAGATGCTATTCTATCCACTGAAGATAAAAAGTTTTACGATCACTGGGGCATGGATCTGAGACGGTTCACAGCAGCCGTCTATTCTAATATTATCCATGGTTTTGGATCGGGAGGTGCTTCCACATTGACCCAGCAATTGGCACGTACACTCCACTTGAACCGTCAAGAAACCATCAAACGAAAGATCCAGGAATTGATCGTTGCCATCCTGATTGAACGAAATTACTCTAAGACCGAGATCCTGGAGATGTACTTGAATTCTTGTTTTTGGGGACATGGGTGTTATGGTATCCAAGCCGCAACGGATTATTACTTTTCTAAAGAAGTCTCGGACTTGACACTTGACGAATCAGCTATGCTGATCGGAATATTACCTGCACCAACTCCATTTTCACCACGTTTTCATCATGACCGCGCTATTCGCCGGCGAAATATTGTTTTGCGCAACATGGTCAAAAATGACAAAATATCTCAACAACAATTCATGGATGCTTTGTCATCAAACACACCTGTGAACTATATTGAGAACAAGAGTATAGCCCCTTATTTTACCGAATACATTCGTCTTGAGGTTGCTAAATTCTGCCGAACTCAGGGTATAGATTATTATCGTGACGGCCTTCAGATATTTACGACCTTAAATCAAGATATGCAGAGTATTGCCAGACAATCGATCTCAAATCAATTGCTTGTTCAACAGGCAGTTTTGGATAAGGGCTTACTCTCAAGTCCGGAATTCCTGCTGAAAATATATAATCAATACTACCCGCACCAACGCATACCTCTACAATACTTTTCAGACTACATGATCATCGCGATGACCCCGAATGAGAAAAAGTCTCTGACCAGCGATCAACCGATTATGTACAATTACTTTTCTATCCCCAAGGATACTTTAGATCGAGATCCTGATACGTCACTATTTGCAAGTGATTCTAATTTATTTTTAAAAACCATAAAAACCGAATTACGTGATGTTATTCCCGTTTTAGGCTATGATTCTCTGGATTATCATTACTTCATGTCCTCTCTCCTGCCGGACGATGAACGCATCATGTTCGCTCAAAACAGATGGGAACCCTTTGTCTATGATACGCTCTATCAAGACACGACCTTATATAATTTCTTTCTTTTAGATTCACTGCATCGTGATTCCATTACTTTTGACCAGAAAACGTGGTACACGATCGTAGTCGACTCGACCTCACTGGTCATGGATTCATTATTGTCGGCATTACCGTTAAAACCTAAAACGGTTCAGGCAAGTATCTTTTCCATGGATCCGGATAATGGTGCTATTCGCGTTATGATCGGTGGTCGGAATTTTGAAGAAAGTAAATTCAATCGTGCTGTTCAGGCAAGGAGACAACCCGGATCAACCTTTAAGCCATTTGTTTATACATCTGTGATCGACAATGGTTATTCTCCTTCAACTCAATTGCTGAATCAGCCACCGGCTATCCCTCAACCGGATGGTAATTTATGGATACCCAAGAATTTTGATAACAGTACCGGCGGATTGATGACTCTGCGTAATGGATTAAAGAATTCCGTCAACTTGATCGCGGCAAATGCTATCACACAATTGACCACACCTGAAGTTGTGATATCCTATGCGCGTAAAATGGGCATTACCACTAATCTTCCGGCTTATCCTTCTCTTGCATTGGGAAGCGGCGAGGTCATATTAAGCGATATGGTGTCCGCTTACGCCGTGTTCGCCAATAAGGGTATATGGAATAGACCCTATGCCATTGAACGCATTCTGGACCGTAATGGACGTGAAATATACCATTCTCCTCGTGAAACACGGGAAGTCCTCAGTGACGAGACAAATTATTTGATGGTTGATATGCTAAAAACCGTGGCTCGCTACGGAACAGGTCAAAATATCCGCAATGTTTACAAATTCAGAGCGCCCATTGGAGGTAAGACCGGTACAACGAATGATTATACGGATGCCTGGTTCTTAGGTTTCTCACCCATTTTAGCGACCGGCGTCTGGGTGGGTGTGGACGATTCGCGTGTTCCGTTGGGGGCAAGAGAATCCGGGGCCCGGGCAGCCCTGCCGATATGGGCAACCTTTATGAAGAATACTTACGATCAGCTGGAACTTCCCTACCTGGATTTTGATCAACCGGCAACCGTTCGTAAATTTAAAATATGTAAAGAAAGCAAATTGATCCCCACACCTTTCTGTCCCACAGAATATGAGCTCTTCAATGTCCGTTACGCTCCTAAAGAGGAGTGTAATATCCATGGTTATGGAGTCAAAGAACAACCGACGGGAATTGATTTTTAGATAAGACCTCACACAAAGGCACGAAGAATTCAAAAGACACAAAAAAATAAATAATAACATAATGATAATATTCATGTCATCCCGGGCTTGATCTGGGATCTCAACCTTTGATCGATCACTAATATTAGAATAAATTCAATTAATTTGATTCCGGATTAATTTGTACTGGCATTCTTTCCGTGATAATATGTTTTGTTAAATAAAAAAAGACGCGAGTTATCGCGTCTCTACATTTTCATAAAATATTATACTATCAACTATCAACTATCAACTATCAACCATCAACTTATCGACTTATCGACTTATCGACTTCTTAGGCATTCACTTTCTCAATGATTATTGATACGACCTTATCGATCGGTACGCGTATTTGTTCAAGTGAATCGCGATCCCGCAAGGTAACGGCATTATCAACAAGTGATTCATGATCGATAGTCAGGCAAAAGGGTGTTCCGATCTCATCCTGTCGACGGTAGCGTTTCCCGATGGAACCGCCGTCATCATAGACGGTAGCGACATGTTTTTGCAGATCATCGTACAGTTTGCGAGCGACTTCCGGCATGCCTTCTTTTTTGAAAAGCGGAAATACGGCAACTTTAAAAGGAGCAACTTTCGGTGAAAAACGCATGACAATGCGATCATTTGCTTCATCTTCCCAATAAGCATCGGTCATGATCATTAAGACAGTACGGTCAACACCGGCTGAAGTCTCAATAACGGCCGGAACGATCTTGGCTCCGCGGTTTTCCTGATCTACATAGTGCATCTTCTTTTTACTGTGTTCAATATGTTGATCCAGGTCAAATGTTCCGCGATCTGCAATTCCTTCGATCTCTGAAAAACCGTAAGGAAATTCATACTCCACATCGTAACATGCAGTAGAATAATGCGCCAATTCGTCTTTACCGTGAGGACGCAGCTGAAGTTTTTCAGGAGTAATACCCAAAGATTTGTACCAATTCAGTCTTTCTTGTGACCAATATTCCAACCACTCGGCATTTTCACCCGGTCGAATAAAAAATTCCATTTCCATTTGTTCAAATTCACGGGTACGAAAAATAAAATTTCCCGTGGTGATCTCATTACGGAAAGCTTTACCCAGTTGACCGATACCAAAAGGCAGTTTTACGCGATTGGATGACGTCACATTATTGAAATTGACAAAAATACCCTGTGCCGTTTCCGGGCGCAAGTAAACATCCAATGATCCTTCATCGGTAGACCCAAGTTTGGTCTTGAACATCAGGTTAAATTGTTTTGGTTCCGCCAATTCGCCCTTACATTCGGGACATTCTTTTGTATTTTCCGGTAAATGATCTACACGATAACGACGTTTACACTTTTTGCATTCTGTCATGGGATCATGAAAATTCACCACATGCCCGGAGGCTTCCCATACACGGGGATGCATCAAAATTGCTGTATCCATTCCAAGAACGTTTTCCCGGGAGGTGATCATTTCCTGCCACCATAGGTTCTTGACATTTCGTTTTAGCTCTACACCTATGGGACCGTAATCGTAAACGGCATTAATACCATCATAAATTTCACTGCTTTGGAATAAAAATCCGCGACGCCGTGATAGTGATACGAGTTTTTCCATCAAGGGATAGGACATGGGTTTTACTGACATATTTTCTCTTTCGTTTTTAGTACATGTAATATAAAATTAAATTCTGCAATATTTCAAGTATAGTTTAAAGGTTTAGGGTTTAGGGTTTAGGGTGTAAGGTGTAAGGTGTAAGGTGTAGGGTGTAAGGTGTAGGGTGTAGGGTGTAGGGTGTAAGGTGTAAGGTGTAAGGTGTAAGGTGTAAGGTGTAAAATTACGACTCCTCAATCCTAGTCTCTAACCTTTCTTTTCAATCACCAACTATTTCCGTAATTTGAGATCTCTCCACTTCGGTCGAGATGACAAAATATTATCAACCATCCAGCCTACGCACAAGACTACGGCCGGTAGGCAACTATCGACTATCGACTATCAACTATCGACTATTAACTATCGACTATCAACTATCGACTATTAACTATCGACTATCAACTATCGACTATCAACTTATCGACTCTTTTTACTCTTAGTCTCTTTGCTTTTTTCAATAATCTCAAGACAAGCTTCCGGCGTCAGGCTTTCGGGCTCTTTTCCCTTAGGGATTTTAAAATTTTTCTTATTAAAAGCAATATAGGGACCGTAACGGCCATTTAGGACTTGGATCTTTTCTTTTGCAAAGTCTTTGATCACCCGTTTACGAGCCTTTTCACGACCTTCTTCGATCAATTCGATAGCTCTGTCAGGTCCGACTTCTGCTGGTGTTTCTGCCTTTGCCAAAGCATAAAATTTACTTTTATGTTTCACATAAGGACCAAAGCGTCCAAATGAGACCACCATGGGTTCGTCTTCGTATTGACCGACCGTCTTGGGGAAAGACAATAAGCTAAGCGCAGCTTTCAGATCAATGGTATCAAGGCGTTGGTCATCTTGCAAACTGGCAAAACGTGGTTTTTCTTCGCTTTTGGTTTCACCCATTTGAACCATAGGACCAAAACGTCCGATCTTGACATAAACATTCAGTCCGGTAGTCGGATCAACACCCAATAAACGTTCGCCTTTAAATACTTCACTTTTTTCCTTTGTCTCTTCGATCTTGGCATGGAAAGGGGTATAAAATTCTTTGATCATGGCATGCCATTCGATCTTTCCATCAGCGATCTCATCAAAATCCTGTTCAATATGTGCAGTAAAATTGTAATTGATAATATCATCAAAATAAGTGATAAGGAATTTATTCACAACCCGCCCGATATCTGTCGGGAAAAGTTTCTGTTTAACCGCATTGGCTTTTTCTTTTTTGACTGTGCGGCTTATCTGACCATCGATCAAGGTAAATTGTCGGTAATCACGGTCTTTACCTTCCCTGTTCTCTTTTACAACATATTCGCGTTTTTGGACCGTTGAGATGGTCGGTGCATAGGTTGAAGGACGGCCGATACCCAATTCTTCCATTTTTTTCACCAACATCGGTTCGGAATATCGTGCCGGCGCTTGAGTGAATTTTTCCGTTGCGTCCATTTCATTAAGTATCAAACTTTCTCCTTCTTTCATCGGAGGTAAAAGTTTGGATTCGTCATCACCGTTTTGATAGACAGCCAAGTAACCCGGGAAAGTAACAACTTCTCCTTTTGCTTCAAGTTTCTGACTGTTTTTATCGTTCGTGATCTGAACGGTGGTCCGTTCAATAGCAGCGGCAGACATCTGTGAAGCCATGCTTCGCTGCCAGATCAATTTATACAGACTCTTTAGATTTTTATTTTCTCCGGCTTCCAGGACACTCATGTCAGTAGGACGGATGGCTTCATGTGCTTCTTGTGCGCCCTTTGCTTTGGTCTTGAATTTACGAGGATGAGAATATGATTTATCGAACATCTCAATGATCTGATCTTTGATCATACCCAATGCCGTATCCGAAAGATTCAATGAATCGGTTCTCATATAAGTAATGTTACCGGCTTCATAAAGTTTTTGTGCCAACATCATGGTCTGTGAAACCGAAAAACGCAGTTTACGTCCTGCTTCCTGTTGCAAAGTTGATGTTGTTAAGGGGGCCGGTGCATTTTTCTGGGCATTTTTCTTTTCAATATTGGCAATGTGAAAATTTGCATCAATACAGCTCTGTAAGTATTTCTCAACGCCCGCTTCTTTTTCATAACGCTTGGATAATTCGGCATTTAATTCGGAGCCATCCGGGAGAGTAAATACGGCCGTGATCTTAAAAGCGGATTGCGATTCAAATGCTTCGATCTCTTCTTCGCGTTCAACGATGAGTCGAACCGCTACGGATTGCACACGACCGGCAGATAAGGAAGGTTTGATCTTTTTCCATAATAAAGGTGACAATTCAAAACCCACCAATCTATCCAAAACACGTCTTGCCTGTTGAGCGTTCACGAGTTCAATATTTATTTTTTCGGGATTTGAAACCGCTTCCATAACGGCATTCTTTGTGATCTCATGAAAAGCAATTCTGTTGACCTGTGTTTCATCCAAGTTTAATAACTGGGTCAAATGCCATGCAATAGCTTCCCCTTCACGATCAGGGTCAGTCGCGATATATACATTCTCAGCTTCTTTGACCGCTTTCTTTAAATTCATGATCACGTCTTTCTTACCGGGAAGCGCAATGTATTTTGGTTCGAAATTATTTTTTGTATCAATACCCAATTCTTTTTTGGGAAGATCACGAATATGACCAACGGTTGCCAGGATGTGGTAATCGTCGCCAAGGTATTTCTTGATCGTTTTTGCTTTCGACGGAGATTCAACTATGATGCAATTGCGGGCCATGTGTTTCCTTCCAGAAATTTTTGCAAATATATGTATAAATTACCCTAAAATGCAAATTTATAAGAAAAACAGTGATTGGGAACACAAAATAAATGACTTTTTGGGTATTTAGTATGAAGTGTGTGGTATAAAATCATTTTTATATTGTAGAGACGCAAGATCTTGCGTCTCTACATAATATGGTAATAATTTCAATGTATCTATCATCACGATTTATTGATTTGCATTTGAATTTATTTTATCCCAAATTTACTAATGCGCAGTAGGGAAGAAAAAACAAAGAATTTTTCTAAGCAATTCGTACCTAAGAATATCCGCGATGTCTTCGTGAAAGCAGTCAAACAGGCACTAAAAGTTTCATGGATGCTTCTTAAGATCTATATTCCCGTTTCTTTATTAACGGCTTTTTTGGATCAAATAGGATTCCTGGATTTGATCGCACCCATTTTTGCACCGGTCATGAAGCTCTTGGGACTCCCCGGAGAAGCTGCATTGGTATTACTTGCCGCCTGGGTCAATAATCTTTTTGCGGCTATCGCAGCTGCATCGGTTATCGAATTAACTTTTAGACAATTAACCATCATAGCCATTATCACAGGTTTTGCACATAATCTCATTCTGGAAACGACGGTGCTGGTAAAATTAAAAATGGGACGTATTGGGATCGCTTTTGCACGAATCGTATTCAGTCTTTTAATGGGAATGTTATTAAACCTTATCATGCCCGAAGTTATCCATGGTGTTGTGATGAATCCTTTTGCCGTGGCTCAGGATTTTACATGGACGAATCTTCTTTTAAAAACACTGACAACCTCAGGACAGATCATTGGACTTATGTTCATTGTGATGCTTCTATATGAATTTCTAATTTATTGGAAACAAAGTCAAAAGATCAAAGAGAAGCTTAGTTTTATTACCCGCTTCTTTGGTATGTCAGCAAATGCCTTAAGCGCATGGATGGTTGGATTTTTTATTGGGATCGCCTACGGAGCGGGAATATTATTTCAAATGAATAAAGATCATAAACTGACACACAAAGATGTATGCTTATTGACTATATCCATGTGTGTGGTACATGCTCTCGTGGAAGATACCATTTTTTATGTTGTAGTAGGCGCAAATGTCTGGTGGATATTAAGTGTTCGTCTTTTGGCTTTAATTGTTATATTACGACTGGTCTCACGAGGCAAATTTTATAAAAAACTTACTTGGATTGGACTACCGAAACAATTGACAGTTGACGATTGACGATTGACAATTATAGGTTGATAGTTGATAGTTGACAGTTGAGGGTTTAAACCTTAAACTAATTTACACGGGAGATATACACATGAATGAAAAAAGTTTTAAAACCTACGGTTATCGTTGGGTCGTACTGGGTGCCTATATGCTGGCATGTCTGGTTGTAAACATCCAATGGCTGACCCATGCGCCGGTTGCAAGAGCGGCCGAGACCTTTTATGCGGGGCAATTCAATCCTAATTCAATCTTCAATATTGATTTTCTGGCGATGTCTTACATGCTGATCTATTTGATAGTAAGCATACCTGCATCGTATGTGATCGATACATGGGGAATAAAAAAAGGTATTGGTATCGGTGCCGCAATATGTGGACTTTCCGCGCTTGGTAAAGGCATTTTTGCCGATTCATTTAATGCACAGATCATTTTTCAACTCGGCCTTGCCGTTTCACAACCCTTTATACTTAATGCACTCACTGCACTAACGGCTAGGTGGTTCCCTCTTAAAGAAAGAGGAACTGCAGCTGGACTTGGAACACTCGCAATATATTTAGGCATTATTATTGCCATGATTGTTACACCACTAATGATTGCAACTAATCCAGCTCTCGCAAACTATGGTGATGGAATGCAGAAGATGCTGATGACCTATGGTATTATCACTGCCGCAGCCTGTCTAGCGGCCGTTCTCCTTATTAAGGAGCAACCGCCTACCCCTCCGGGAAAAGAGGCTTATACGCGCCATAAATTCACCGATGGCTTTAAATTCATTTTTAAACAAAAAGATATGTTAATCACAATTGGTATCTTCTTTATTGGTTTAGGTATTTTCAATGCCGTTTCATCTATGACTGACTCAATCGCTGAATATTTGAATGTTAAAGATTCAGATGGTTTGATTGGGGGAATTATGTTAATTGGTGGTGTTATTGGAGCGGTTGTATTACCTATACTTTCCGATAAGTTTCAAAAGCGTAAAATATTCTTAAATATTTGCCTTATCGGCATGGTTCCTGCTTTAGCAGGAATAGCTTTTGCGGGTGCCATTACATCAACTCCTGAAGCTGCTTATATGGTAGCGTTGATCTCATCTTTCTTCTTAGGATTTTTTGTTATGAGCGCAGGACCTATTGGTTTTCAGTACGGTGCGGAAGTCTCCTACCCCGCACCTGAATCAACAAGTCAGGGATTGTTAATGCTTTCTGGACAAATAACCGGATTAGTATTCGTAGCCGCTATGAGCATACATTCAAATGCCTACCTTCCTTTCTTAATGAAGTTCTTTGTTGTCATTGGTGCTTTTGCGCTTATCTCATCATTCTTCCTGAAGGAATCGAAGCCTCTTGAGGAATTGCAGAGAGCCTCACACGCCTCGCTAAGCTCGGAAGGCAAAAGAAAAAAGTAAAAAGATAAAAGTGAAAACTCGAAGAGAATATGGAGTAAGTTTAAACAATTTCAAGGAAGCAGAATGAATAAATTAATGGTTTTATTGATGTCTGTGTTATTCGCATCCTTCGCGTTTGCTCAATTTGATTTTGGTATTAAACTTGGTGCCAATTATTCATACATTCATTCAGATGAATTTGTATATCATGATTATGAATATGAATTCAGCGATTTGCAAGGTATCACTGGTTTTGTTGGTGGTGCTTTTGCTATTATCGGTTTTGGTAATTTTGGTATTCAATTGGAAGGCTTGTACTCAGTGGAAGGATTCTCAATTGGCTTGTTCAACGAAGGATCAGATGATACTCATAATATCAAAATTCTCACATATAACTTAAACGCTGTTGCTATGGCTCGTTACAATCTACCTACTTCATTTGTAAGTCCTTTCATTGCTGTTGGTGTAAATGCTGGTATTCCCTTGGGTAATCTCATCTATATTGGTGGAATAGTTGACATGGATAACTTTGATTTTAGAAAAGTTGGTCTTTGTTTGGCAGTTGGTGCTAAAGTGCTTGACATAGTTGATGTTGAACTTCGCTATATGAAAGGATTGACTGACATTTATTCATTAAATGAAGAGGACAGTGAAATAACTTCTTCAAACTTGATTAGATTGTCGCTGGGTATATACATATTCTAAATTATTTTTAGAGTAATGAAGCTCTGCTTGAATTGA
Source organism: uncultured bacterium (assembly GCA_964395205.1). GTDB lineage: Bacteria > Fidelibacterota > Fidelibacteria > Fidelibacterales > Fidelibacteraceae > M50B103. The sequence continues at coordinate 10,404 of CAYNBL010000075.1, forward strand.
ATATTCATCTATATACAAGAGCCACACGATCGTGTGGCTCTTTAATATTTTCACCAAAATCCGACTCTTCGGATGTTGGGGCGACTCTCGAGTCGTCCAAAATAAAAAGGGCGGACACCCACTTACGCACTTCGTGCTTCGGTCGGCAAGCATAGGCCTATTTAAAATTAATTCTAATTTCTGAATTTTAGCTTCTGAAAATAAAAAAGGGCGGACACTCAGGTCCGCCCCAACAATTTCGTCTTACGTCTCACGATTTACGATTTACGGCTTCAAACGACCCATTGTCCGTGGCCACGGAATACACTCACGGATATGGTGCGTGCCGCAAATCCAGCCAACGGTACGTTCCAATCCCAGTCCAAAACCCGAATGCGGAACTGAGCCGTAGCGACGGACATCCAGGAACCATTCGAAATCTTCCTTGGGAAGATCTTCTTTTTCAATGCGATCCAAGAGGACATTAATATCTTCTTCACGCTGTGAACCACCAATGATCTCTCCATGCCCTTCCGGTGCGATCACATCCACACCCAAGACATAGCGTTCATCTTCAGGATCGCGTTTCATATAAAATGCTTTTGATTCCGTAGGCCAGCGCCAGATCATGACGGGTTTATCGTACTCTTCGGCGATCGCCGTTTCATGCGGGGCACCAAGATCATCACCGAATTTAATATCAAACCCTTTTTTAATTAAGAGCTCAAGAGCTTCATCGTAAGTAATACGAGGAAAAGGACGTTGAATGGCTTCAAGTTTGCTAATATCACGATCTAACATTTCGAGTTCGCGACGGCAATTTTTCAAAGCACGCTGTACGAGGTATTCAACAAATTCTTCCGCCAGATCCATATCGTCAAAAATATCAAAAAATGCCATTTCCGGTTCTATCATCCAGAATTCTGTCAAGTGACGGCGGGTCTTGGATTTTTCGGCGCGAAAACAAGGACCAAAACAATAAGTACGGTTTAAAGCCATAATAGCCGCTTCACTATATAGCTGACCGGATTGGGTCAGATAGGCTTTTCTGTCAAAATACTTTGTTTCAAATAAGGTCGTTGAGCCTTCAGCTGCATTGGGAGTGAACATGGGCGAATCAACTAGGGTAAAATCCCGTTCATCAAAAAAGTCACGACATGCTTTTTCCACTTCTGCTCTGATCTTCATAATGGCATAAGGTGAGCGTGAACGCAGCCAAAGATGACGATTATCCATCAGAAAATCAACGCCATGATCTTTCAGTGCAATAGGATACTCCTCAGCAACATGAATAA
>CAYNBL010000076.1:0-11353 GCA_964395205.1 uncultured bacterium
GACCATTATTTTGGAAGTATCAAAGAGCGTGTTTCTTTATTTATGAATGATCTGGATATGGAATTGTGGAAATTGGGTATTTCTGCAAAAACCAAACATAACGAAGTGGCTCCAAATCAATATGAACTTGCAGTTGTATACGGCGAATGTAATGTGACCATTGACCAGAATCATCTTGTGATGGAGACCATGAAACGTGTCGCACGACGCCACAAAATGGTATGTCTCCTTCATGAAAAACCTTTTGCTCGTGTCAATGGATCGGGTAAACATAATAACTGGTCACTTAAAACCGATACAGGTATTAATCTTTTATCTCCCGGTAAAACCCCGGAAGATAATAAACGTTTTTTGCTTTTTGTAGCAGCTTGTGTAAAAGCTGTTGATGTTCATGCGGATCTATTGAGGCTTTCAGCATCAACTCCGGGTAATGATCATCGTTTGGGCGGTCACGAAGCTCCTCCCGCCATTATCTCAGTCTATCTTGGTCAAACTTTGACAGCAGTATTTGAAAAGATCGAAGCAGGTGAGAAAATTGATAAAAAAGTCAAAGAGATTTTTAATTTCGGCGTTTCAACCTTACCTGATATTTCAATGGATGATACAGATCGTAACCGGACATCACCCTTCGCTTTTACATTGAATAAATTTGAATTTAGAATGCCACCGTCTCAAGGTTCTTTGGCTAGACCCAATATGATATTAAATACCATCATTGCCGATACTCTTGCGGAATTTGCTGATATGCTTGAAAAAGATAATGATGTTGAAGCCTTGTTAAAAGATGTATATACAAAACACAAACGCGTTGTCTTCAATGGTGATGGCTACTCTGAAAAATGGCATAAAGAAGCTGAAAAACGCGGCTTGCCCCGTTTTGACAAGAGTGTGGATGTGTATCCTGAATTGTGTTCTGATAAAAATATAGCTTTATTTGAGCGCCAAAAAGTTCTTAGCGAAAAAGAACTTAATGCCAGAATGCTGATCTTTCTTGAGAACTATGTTAAGAAAAATCACATTGAAGCATCGACCATGTTGGTTATGGCGGAACGTCAGATCATGCCGGCTGTTTTGGAGTATCAGTTAATGTTGGCGGAAAACACCAATAAACTCCAGAGAATCCCGGTGAACTGTAAGCTCCAAATAGATCTTCTAAAAGATCTGGACAAGAAACTGAATCTGTTCTCAAAGGGCATTAAACAATTAAAAGTAGACGTAGAAAAACTTTCCGGTCTTAGCGAAAAAGATGCTCCGGTTTTTACAGGTGATACGCTTGTGGTTGATATGCTAAAACTCCGTGAAGCGGGTGATGCTTTGGAAGAGGTTTGCGGATTAGGCTATTGGCCGATGCCCACTTACTCGGATATGTTGTTTAAAATATAAGATTAGCTTATAAATAGAGTTAGAGCCTCCATCCTATGTGATGGAGGCTTTTTTGTTTACCTGTCATTTCGACCGATTAGATCATCATAAATATTACGCCGCGCCATGGCACGGCTTATGTGACAATAGTCACAATATACTTGAATGGCAGATATTTTAGTTATAGATTAGAGCGTTTAAAAGGAGCATATGATGAATTTTAGAAATCACGTCACTCGACTCTCACAATATAAGTCGATCTTGCAACGCATGGAAAAGAATGAAGTAGAAAGAACACATGCTGAAACACTATCAACCTATATCGGCATACCTGCAACTCAGATCCGAAAGGATTTTTCACTATTTGGCATTCGCGGTAATAAGCGAGGGGGCTATCTTGTTAAGGAACTACTGGAAGAATTGAAAAATATTCTCGGGTTAAATCGTTCTATACCCGTTATTCTTGTTGGTTATGGCAATTTGGGTAAAGCATTGTCAAGATATCATGGCTTCTTTGAGGGATGTGTCCAGATCGTTGCAGCTTTTGATCCCAGTGTGGGTGTTTTAAGAAGTAAACCACCTATTCCGGTTTATCCTCCGACAAGTATCCCTACATATTTAAATGATCATCCTGTAAAACATGCTATTCTTGCAGTTCCGAATGATGTTGCCCAATCATTATTTGACGAATTATATCAAAACGGGGTTAGAGGCTTTATTAATTTCTCTAATATTTCCCTTAATGTTCCGGATGACGCTTATGTAAATAATGTTGATTTGGAATTAGAATTGGAGACGGTTGTTTATTACACCAAAGAGGCGGAGAAAAAGAGAGACAATTAATTCGGAATTCTTATCCTTTTATAATAAAAACCCCTGTCTTAACGATAGGGGTTTGTCTTTGGGTAAATTAATTTTGAGAGCTTAAATTCCACATTCATTTTTCTTTTATTTGATAAAAAACACCTCTTATTTGTTCAACTGTTTCAACTTTATTTTCAGCATCTAATACATCAAGATATTTATTGATCTCGTTAATATGAAGCCCCAGTATTTTTGTTAAATCTTCCAGCGTGCAGGGTCTTCGGGAAATCGTTTCAATAATCGTTGTTTCTATATCGTTTCTGTACGATTGAATATTCTTTCTTGCCGGTGCTGCTGCAACTATTTCAATATTATCCAAATCCCAAAAATTAACGACACGCTGTAGTTCTTCGTTTGTAGCACCTCTTAAATTTGGCACGGTACCGGGTCGATCTAAGGTGTTTAACTGAACGGAATCGGGTTTTATTTTTAGTATTGCTTTTTTGAGTTCTTTTAGTTCGTTTTCGTTGTCATTATAGTTAGGTAAGATGAATATTTCCAGCCACATTTTTCCACTGAATTCATTTCTGAAATCGATTAGACCCTGAATGTATTTATTTATAGTTAAACCTTCCGGTGGGCGATTTATTTTTTGAAACCCATTTTCGGTTGCAGCATCCAAAGAAGGAAGTATAACATCTGCATCTAATATTGACTTTCTAACATCTGGATCCCAAAGCATTGTTCCGTTAGTTAAAACGGCAATTGGAATATTGGGCTTATGGTGTTTAATAAATTGGAGAGTATCGCCAATGCGATTATTTAAGGTCGGTTCACCTGAACCGGAAAAAGTAATGTAATCGGGATCAGGATTATTATCAAAATAATGGGCTAATTCATCTTTAACTTTATCAAATTTAATATACTCTTTTTTGTCAAGCGTCAGTTTTGTTGTTTTCCCGACTTCACAATATACACAGTCAAGAGAACATACTTTCTTGGGAACCAAGTCAACGCCCAGTGACATGCCCAGTCTTCTTGAGGGGACCGGACCAAATAGATATTTATACATTTTCTCTTCTTTATTTTTTAATCGTAAGCTTTTCTTATGGCCTCATTACACAATGTCGGTTTTATCATTTCTTGCCATTCTTGTGTATCCCAGGTTTTAAGATTGCTGTGTGTAATAAAATATTTTTGGGGAATGGGGTGAGTCCCAATAACTACCTTCACCTTGTATTTATCTTCAATGAATTTTTTAAAGTGTAAGATGTAGGGACAGGGAGGATAGCCGACAACCAGACCGGTTGCAAAATGAATAACTTCTGCCCCATTTTTGATCATTTCCTCAGGAGTATATTCAATATTACCACCCGGACAGCCACCGCAACTTGTGTATCCAACGATTTCCAAGTCTTCATTTTTACTGTAAATGTCAAAAGCACCTTCTCTATTTTGCATGGCTCTAAAACATTTTCCACCGGCGCAACTTTTATATCTGTCGCAGATGATGATTCCAATTTTCATTTCACACTCTCTTTTGTTTTTGCTGAAATTAAAATAAAGTGAAGACTTATTCGAATTTCATATAATTAACATTTAAATTATTCTTTGAGATTATTTCCGTAATTGTAAATCCCTTTTTCTTGTATATGTCAACATTTGTGGAATTTGCAGTTTCCAAGTATGCCGGAAGATTATTTATTTTACAATAATCCAATATAGGATTCATAAGTTTACTTGCCAGACCTTTACCGCGTGCTTCAGGTAAAACACCGACCATACCCAAATAGAAATAGGCTCCGTGTTTTGGAAAATGTTCTTTACATATTTTCCTGTCTTTCAGGATTCTATTTACGGTTGGAATTCCCTGTTTAAAGAGAAATTTTAAATTTCTCTTTAAAAGATCCCACCCTATAGGTTCATTAACCTCGGTTTCCCATAAAGCAGCTCCCATATTATCATGTGTAATTAGAACATAGCCGCTTTTATAGACTTCATGAACAAGATAGTCCACTGTGATCTCTAGTTTGTTTTTGTTCTTTGATTTCTCTATCAGCCAATTGGTAAGTGGATCATGTTTGAAAGATTCGCTTAATATCTTGGTTGCTATGGGCAAATCATCAATAGTGGCAACACGAATAGTATGATCATCGAGCTGTAAAAGCATCGTTTTCTTTTTCATTGATAATCCTTTTTTATAGGACCGAATTATTTTCTAAACAATTTGCGATAGTTCTGATACGCCTTGCCGCCGGGACAGGTTTCATTATAAGAACACTTGGGACATTGTGTTGGCATGAACAAGATGATATGAAGCACGACCAAGCCCAGATAGATCGGCACATAGCCCCAATTCGATATAAACAGCCAATACAGAGGGAAGAGGAAGAATAGGGTCAATGTGATCTCCCCACCTGCTGCATTTCGCTCAAAGAATTTTGCATCGTATTCACGATTTTTGTATATAATGCCTGAAAGAAGGTTACCCAGATATACACCCACGAACGCCGGGCAATACTTCCCGCGATAGGGACAGCCCACACAACAGCCCGCCTGAAAGACATTAACGATGAGATAAAGAATGATCCAACCCGCAGCAATAAAAACGGGATATCCTGAAAGAATATATAGCGTGCCAACGAACAACGCAATAAATGGGATCATTGATAGAGCATATAAGAACTTGTCTTTTGCGGTCCAATTATAGATGGGAGAATTCAAAGCATACCTCATTATATTAAATGTTATCCGGCAGGGCATCTTGAGTTACTGATTTCTTTTCATTCCTTTTATTCCGAATATATTCAGATTCTTTGTATTCTCTTGCCTCTGCAGTAATTACAAATTCAGCTTCAGGAAATTGTTTTAATACTTCTTCTTCAATCTCATCTAGACTAACATTAAAGAATTCCTTACGACTATTTACGAGATTTAGTCTCATTTCATCGAATTTTTTATGTAAACTGTTTTCTAAAGAAGGTGCATCTTCTGAGTATATCATTGCGTGAACATCGAAAATAAAAGGTACAGAGGCATCTCCAAGTTCTTTAACTCTATCCATTGGATCAAGTCTTCTAGTCATACCTATTTTATATACCTTCTCTCCAAAAGAACCAATATTTGAGATAATATAAACATGTCCGGCTTTTGTTTGTTGAGCCATAGATTTTGCTCGTTCATTTTTCTCTTTAGCTTCTTTTAATTCTTGTTCTAGCATTGCCATTTTAGCATTTAACTGTTCAAGTTTATCGCCAGTTGCCTTTTCAGCTTCAATTTTAGCCTTATCAAATAAGTTCTGATATTTTTGTTCTTCTTTTTCAGCAGTTTCAATTTCTTGTTGAAGCTTAGCTTCTTCTCTCATTTGTCTTCTTATTTCAGCCTGTTCGTCTTTTTCGCGTTGTTTTTTATCTCTATATTCATGAGTTAAGAGTAATTCTTCGATTTTCAAGTTCATATATTCAGATGATACGAATATTTTATTTGAAGCATTCATTTTATCTATAGCTTCTTTTGATTTCTTAAGTCTTTCTTCATACCGAACAATATTATTCCACCTTACATTAGAAACTAAAGCATCACATTCATTGTTAAATGCACGAGAAGTAAGTCTGATATTACGATTTGTCATCGTGGTACCCTTTGCTTTATTTCCATCAACAGTCCATTGTTGCGTGCAATAAACAGCCTTTTTGTTTTTAACCATTGCTTTCTGCTTATCTTTGCACTTTATAATTTCTTCTTTGAATTTCTCAGAAGTATCAAAATCAAAGTGGGGTTTATAAAATCCTAATTCAATAAGTTCGATTTCTTCATCATACAGTGCAACTTGATATAGAAGCTTATCGTAAATACCTTTTTTCTCTTTATAACTTATTCTTAGAGTTTCAATTTCTTTTTCCAATTTTGTTTTTTCTGTTTTACTCTTTTCTACAGCTTCATCTATATCAATTATTGGGGAATATTTGTTCCTTAGCTTCTGTAGCGTTGAAGTTTTACGCATGAGTGATATAAATAGGATTAATGCTACAGCCCCGAGTATTCCTAATATCAAGTATATATTTTCCATATTATTCTCCACTAATTACTAATTCAAATTTATAGGCAAGTGAATTTATTTTCTTTTTTTCTTTCTTCAACAACTCATCCGCTATTTCAAAACTTGATTTAACTGATATGTCAAACTCATTTTCCATGATATACCTATAGTCCCACATATCTAAACTATCCAGATCTAAATATATTTGATAAGTCAGAGGTATAATTGTGAATAAATCTATAGTACTTAGTGTTTTATTATTTTTTCTAACTGTTAAATATAAAAACTCAAATCTATAATTCTTTATAATACTGCTCGTACTCGCGTTTTCAAATTTATCCTCAACATCGTATGGCGCTTCCCACGTATAAATTTCATCTGTAAATGTAAAAGTTGAAAATCTGCAACTTCCTCCTGCTACCTCTATATTTGTAACATTTGGAATAATTTTATAGCTGAAGGCACCTCCTTGGATATCACCTTTTAAAGGAGTAATCTTAAAATTTATATTTATACTTTCAACACCATCACTATAACTGTAATATTTTTTGTCAATGGATGAGAATTCGGCTTTAAAGTATTTTTCCGGATCATTATCATCTTCCATTATTCTGTAAGCAATCAAAGAGGAATCTATTATTGGTTTATAGATGTTCATTTGCTTATTTAGGTTTAATTGATATAAGCTATCAGCCTTAGTGTTAATACCATTTAAAAAGACAGGGCATGATACATTCTTTTTATAGCTTAAATATTCAGAATAAGTTAACAATTTGAACTTATTCATTAAAACAATGTTGTTATCAAATTTATATCTGCTTGTATCAACCTCTAAAATGATATTTTCATAAAGTGAATCTTGCTTTATTAACTTACTAACATCTTCAAGCTTTAATTTCTCTATTACAGGTTTGTTTTCTACGCAGGACAGAAGAAGAATGATTATTGGCAATAATAACACGATCTTTTTCATAGTATCCTCTTTTTGGCTAATGATTATAGTATATGTTTTTTGTCAAACCATAATCCGCAACTATGTACAATTGTTTATATCTAAAATGTAGCAAAAATTATCACCTATTCAAAGAAATCATCATTTTGTCAGTAGAGGTGCCTTCAAATTCAGTATCATATCAGTATTTGTCAAGCATTGAGTCATTTTGAAAGAAGTGTAAATATATTTTAAATAAAATAGAAAAATCTTAAACAGTTAAATATTTGAGTAATTTGAGATCTCTCCGCTCCGCTATAACTACGTTATATCTCCGGTCGAGATGACACAATAATTGCCCATTGTCAACTGTCCTTTATCAATTATCCATTGATATAAGCAAACGCCCTGTTCTCCAATCGGAAAACAAGGCGTTACTTTACATTTGAAAAACACTCTTTATTCAGAAGCCTCTCCTTCGCTTGAAGGGTTTCCAACCTTCGCCAAGGCTACGGTTGACAGGCGAAGAGCAGGCAGAAGCGACAAGTCAAAAATTATTCGTACTCTTGCACCTTCTTACCCTCCAGCCTACGCTTTTTAAGCTTTGGCTGGCAAGCATACATTCGTTATTTTACCAATTCCATTCCTAGTAGGAATGCATCTTCATTCAATTTATGAAAGGACTTATTTTTAATGATCAAGGGTAAAGCTTGATGAACATATTCATCTGAGAGGTAACCACGAATTTTAGCATATGCACCCAGCATGACCATGTTGGCGGCTTTAGTTGAACCCAGTTTGTCAGCTTCACCAGTTGCAGGAATACCTATGACAGTAACATCGTCCCGTTTTGGAGCTTCATCGATCAATCCACTATCGTAGAGAATGATGCCACCGGGTTGGACAAGATCCTCGAACTTATTTAAAGAAGGTTTGTTCATAGCAACGAGAACAGTTGGATTATCGACCAACGGAGATGCGATACGTTTATCGGATATCTTTACGCTACAATTAGCAGTTCCACCGCGCATTTCCGGTCCATAACTCGGTAACCAGCTGACATTATAATTATGTCCCATAGCAATATTGGCAAGAGCATAACCCAGGCTCAAAACGCCCTGTCCGCCGAATCCGGCGATCTTGATCTCATCAACCATTTCTTCTATAGCCGGCAATTTAACACCTTTGATCTTATCGGAAAGACTTCTGATATCAAGAAGTTCATGATATTCTTCAAAATGCGGGTCGGGATGTAAGGTAATGATCGGATCACGATCTTCAGAATCATCTTTTTTAACACCGGGCACAAAGTACTTGGAAAGAACGTCAGTAATCCAAGTTTTAGAATTAACGGGATTCATTTTCCATCCTGTAGGACAGGCGGAAAGCACTTCAACAAATGAGAAACCTTTTTTATCCATTTGGATCTGTAATGCTTTACGGACAGCTTTTCGCGCCCGTGCAATATTCTTTGGATCGGTTAACATGACTCGTTCAACATAGACCGGTGCTTCCAGTGTAGCAATGATCTCAGACATTCTAAGTGGATAGCCTTCATTTTGCATGGTACGTCCGCGAGGCGTAGTTGTACTCTTTTGACCGATCAATGTCGTGGGGGCCATTTGTCCGCCGGTCATACCATAAATGGCATTATTGACGAAGAAAACCGTCATTTGCTCACCGCGGTTCGCAGCTTGCAAAATGTTATTGGCACCGATCGCGGCAAGGTCACCATCACCTTGATAAGAAATAACGATCGACTCAGGATTTGAGCGTTTATAACCGGTCGCAACAGCCGGCGCACGACCATGTGCCGCTTGAATATTGCCGACATCAAAATAATAATAAGCAAAGACTGAACAGCCGACCGGAGAGATCAATACAGTTTTGTGTTGAATACCAAGATCACTGACTGCTTCGGCGATTAATTTATGGAGTATTCCATGGCCACATCCCGGACAATAGTGAGTATTGGCTAACTGGGATCCGCCTTTTTGGGTAAATTCATCATAAAAGCTCGCAGGTTTTTGTAATACGGTTGTTTTCATGCTTTGCCTCTATATACTTTTTTTGAATTTTTCAACTATCTCTTTTACCGTAGGGACTTTTCCACCCATTCGGGTATATAGATGAACAGGTTTCCGACCGTTCACCGCGAGACGAACATCATCTACCATTTGTCCGGCACTAAGCTCACAGACAAAAAGTGATTTTACATTTTTTTCTTTCGCGAAGGCTTCAAATTGTGGTGTTGGAAAGGGGGATAGGGTAATGGGTCTCATAAGTCCCACTTTATGTCCTTCAGCGCGTAATTGCTCCATAACGCCATGTAAAATGCGGGAGACAATACCATATCCAACAAGAATATGTTCAGCATCATCGCATTGAATGGCCTCATAGCGGATCTCATTTTCGGCGATCTTGGCGTATTTGGCTTGAAGCGCGAGATTGTGAGCTTCCAACATATCGGGATCCAATTGAATGGAGCAAATCAGATGATGAGAATCAACTGTTCCGTTAACTGCCCACGGACGATCCGGGATTGTTTGTACGGGTTCGGGAAATTCTACCGGTTCCATCATTTGGCCGATAATGCCATCTGCAAGAACCACAGCGGGGTTCCGATATTTATCTGATAATTCAAATGCCAACATCGTAAGATCACACATTTCCTGAGCAGAATTGGGGGCAACAACGATCAGTTTATAGCTTCCATGGCCACCACCTTTGATGATCTGATTGTAATCCGCTTGTTCGGGTGCAATATTTCCCAAACCGGGACCACCACGCATGATATCTATGATCACGCAGGGTAATTCGGCACCGGCGATATAAGAAATACCTTCCATCTTCAAACTCATGCCGGGGCTTGAGCTGGCGGTCATGCAACGAGCTTTAGAACTGGCTGCACCATAAACCATATTAATGGCACCGATCTCACTTTCCGCCTGGAGAAAAGTACCGCCCAAAATAGGGAAGTAGAATGCAGCTGTTTCTGCGATCTCACTTGCGGGTGTAATAGGATAACCAAAGAAATTTTTACATCCGGCAAGCAGGGCACCGCGAACGACGGCTTCATTGCCTTTTATAAGAACCTTCGACATATATACCTCAATTTCTATTTATTTACGGGGTTTAAACATTCAACGCAGAATGTTTTTGAATCATCCCGGTTACCGGGAAGCAATTTTACGGTGGCATTGCAATGGGGGCAATAGCCTTCAGCCAAGCCTTCAATATTACGTACTACCGTAATTGCCCCTGGTTCAGGACAAGTATAAAAACAGGTGCCGCAGCCGGTACATCCTTCACCCACATAGTGAGCAGGGCGATATCCCATTGAATTCAACCCATTGGCAAAATCCAATACATTCACCGGGCAAGCGTCAATACAAAGGCCGCAGCCTTTGCAATCGTCAACCTGTATCAATACACGATTAATGACTGCCATATTTTCTCCTTAAAAAACAAGTCGTGTCTAAACACGGTTTTTACCCAATTTGACTATTCTATTCTGAATCCAATGTACGAAAAAGAAGTTCCACAAAAAAGTAAAAATGCTGATAAAACCTAAATATAATGAAATTTTACATGTATAAATGAAGCACATAATTGTGCGAATAACCGGAAGGTTATTTTGGTTTAGTGATTGATAAAAATTAAAAAATATCGTTAAAAAACGAAGAATCGTAAGAGGTCACTAGTGAATAATAACTGGTAACTGGTAACTGGTGACTGGTCATTCTAAGAATAAATTAAAACTTCTTATTCTTTAAAAATTTTATCAAACCATATAATAGTTTCTGAATATGATACAATTCGTTCATTATTTCTTTTTTACATTGAATGTAATTTCTATTCGAAGCAATTATGATTTGCGTTTCAAGTTCCGAAGTTGATCCTAATGATTGATAAAGGTATTGAATAAATTCTTTGCTGTAATGTCTAGCGGCTCCCTCAGCAATATTTGAAGCAACTGATACTGCCGCTCGTTGCATTTGAGAGCTTAATGCATATGTTTCTTTTTTGGGAAAACTCTCAGCTAAATCATAGATCTTATCAACAAACTTGATACTAAGTTTCCAAACTTCAAGGTCATGATGAGTTTTCATAATTCGTCCCCACGATTTATTGTTATAAAAAAACTATTCTTTTGTATCTTCCAGTTACCAGTTACCAGTTACCAGTTACCAGTTACCAGTTACCAGTTACCAGTT
>CAYNBL010000077.1:0-11187 GCA_964395205.1 uncultured bacterium
TTTATTCATTATTATATGAGCAATTTCTCCTTTGTGCTGGACGTTGAAATCGTGTTTAAAACACTCGTGTTAAAGAAAAAATAATTTCATTAATTAATAACGGATTAGCGTGAAAAATTTCTTCATTTTGATTGTTGTTACCATTTTGATTACTTGTGGGCCTGTTCACAAGTCTGATGAGTTGGTCAATGGCGTTATGATCGACTGTTCCCGCTTACTCGAAAAACATGAATATTATTACGATTTAATAGATTTTATGTCCGAATGGGATATGAACACTCTTCTGCTTCATTTCTCGGATGATCATGGTATATCAATTGCATTGCCGAGTTATGAAAAACTTGCACATCCTCACGCTTTTACTCCCGACCAGATAACACAGCTAGTTGCCTATGCCAATTCGAAAGGGATCGATATTATCCCTGAGCTGGAGGTCTTTGGACATACACGCTATATCACTGACCATCCGGATTATCATGATCTTTACGTCGGTAACCGGTCTAAAAAAATCGTTTTTAATGCTCTTGACCCCCTTAATCCTAAAACAACGGAATTGATGCGTTCAATGATTGGCGAAGTGGCCGATATCTTTCCATCTAAATATCTTCATCTTGGTTGTGACGAAGTAAATCTTTCCGGACTTGGGCTTAATGACAAAATCAAAGAGGCGGAAATCTGGAGTGATTATGTCAACACAATGATTACGATCACCCTTGAAAACGAAAAAATACCCATGATCTGGAGCGACCACGTTCGCAAAGACCCGGGTGTTGCCGCTATGCTTAATAAGAATGTTATACTTGTTGAGTGGAACTACGATCCGGAATATAAGCCAAGTGGATTGGATGAATTGAGGACCAAAGGTTTTAAAGGTATCATTATGGCTCCCTCGATATCTTGTTGGCGAAGTCGTGGTATTCCCACAAGACCACAACTAGATAATGTTGATGCTCACGTCAAGGCTATCCAAGACGGACTGGCAAATGGCTTAATAAATACTGTTTGGTTGCCTATGCGATATGTGCAAAATTCCATGTGGTATGGGATGGCTTATAGCGCATGGCGAGTAAGCGGCAACAAAGAAAATGATCTTAATAAATTCCACAAAGCTTTTGCCAAGAAAACATTCGGAGTGGAACTGGATGAAGATCTTGATAACTTTTTAAATAATTGGATAGAGCTTCATCTTGACCGACATTTTTATTCCGCGGTAGCAAATGCAAATTATGCGATCCTTGATAACCCGGAAAAGATCGAAGAATTAATAAGTGTTCGTGATCTCTCAAATAAACTATTACTAAATCGAATTGATATAATACCTACAAAGAATCCGGATATTTTGGAGTCGATGTATCTATCTACTGAAATCATGTATGTTCTGAGCGAAGGTCTACTATACCTTGCCGAAGAAAATACGGCTGGGATAAACAGACAACAGCTCCTTGAACAATTAAATGATGTTATTGGGCGCGTTTCACAAGAATGGGACAAGGGGCGATTTCCCGATGACCCGGCAAAGTTCAAAGCCAAATTTCCCAATCAAACGAATTCACATTTGCTGATTGTTTTGAGAATGCTAAAAGAGCAGTTAATCGTTCATTAAGATGCAAACCGGTACGATTCCCGCGGCCTTAATAAATTTTTATATCATTGAGTCCGATCGTTCCCTTATAATATTCTCTTTCTAAATTGATGGTATTGATTTTCTTTTGTAATTCAATAGAATCAGCTTCCGCCGCTTTTTAAACCGAGTCACAACCCACATCCACCACCATTCTGGCAATTCTGTAGCAATATGGTGCAACTTTGGCCACCCAACTATAATGGTTGAGTGGCTTATTATTATTTTGCTTTTAGTTGCAGGTTTTTATAAAATTATTGCACTACATAATATCAAATACCTGAGGAAGCCATATGCAAAATAAAGAGCTAGCAACCAAGTTAAATGACATGAAACCAAAGTTGAGTTTTGTAGAAGATGCTTTTCTTAAAGATGTGAGTAAATATGATCGACCCTTGGAGATTAATAATAACATTATAATATCCGGTCTTTTCAATGTTACCCAATATAATAATTTGATTGATGAATTTTGGAAGAAAAATAAAGAAGTATTCCAAAATTTTACTAGAGATACTATTAGAAAGGATATTTATGATTTATTAAATAAAGAAACTCAAATTACATCAGAAGATATCGGTAAAGTATATGATAAGTATAAAAAGACAAAAGAAAAACAATATTGGGTGTTTGGTAAAATGAATGGCGTTATATATTCAGGTGATGATTACATCGATTTTGGGCCATATAAATTTTTTAATGCAAAAAAACATAAAGATGATATTTTCACTCTTGATGCAAATATAGAAAAACACTGGGAAATGTATTGCGAAAAACTCTCTGATGATATTATAGTTGGAATTAGTATCAAAACAAAAGAACAGAAAAGAGCATATGAAAAAGCTAAAATAAAATTTGAACAGCTTGAAAATATATTCAAATTTATGGTTCCCGACTTTAAAAAATCACGTGAAATGAGTATAATAAATAAAAAGAAATTTGAATTAACCACATTATATATATTTGGAGATGAAAGTGCAGGAAAGAGTATGGAAAGAATACCTACAGGTCATGACCCTATTGATTTAATTCATTTGACATATAATAAAGAGGATTATGGTATAAATACAATAACGAGTATTTGTAATAAAGACAAATTAACAGAAATTGAAGGAAGAATACTGAATTCAATTGAATGGGTGGGAAGAAGTTTATCGGAATTTGAGTATTCAAAAGCATATATTCAATTAATGTTTGCCGTAGAAACGCTCTTAAATTATAATACAGGAGAAAATATTCAACCGTCGATTTTAAGTAAAATATCAGAGTCAATTGCCTTTATATTAGGCGAAAATTATTCTGAAAAACTCAAATTTGAAAAGGAATTTAAAAGATTATATGGAATTAGATCTGCAATAACTCATGGCAGAAATAATGATATTAATAAAGGAGACTTCACTTTATTATTGAATATAACTAGAAAACTAATATTTTCATTTATCAGAAATAGTGAATTAAAAGATTTAAAAACTTTTTCAGAATTTCAAGATTGGATCCAATTAAAAAAATATTCAGTATGATTAAAATCCCTAACAATAATATGGGCGGATGTCAATATGGGTAGTTACATATCAGAAAGTTTTAGATTATTTGAAGTTGCTCAAGAAAGTCTAAATAACTTCAGCGATAATAAAAATGTATTTATCTGTATTATATTTTCAGCAATCTACATTGAAAGCGTAATTAACGATATCATTTTCTATGATAAATTGTTATACCAACAATACAAGAACAAACTCAAGGATTCTTTCAAAGAAAAGGAAAACTACGATTTTGATTTATATAATGAAAAAAAATCTGTTGTAGATAAAATCGATCTGATTTTAAATATAAAATGTATTTTTAAAGACAAAGAATATATTGAGTTATTGCACCTATTTAAAATAAGAAACAATTTAGTTCATTTAAAACCAATAGAACAACTTGAAGAAGGCGATCCGCAAAATAAAACATGCAGATCAGCCATGAATTATCTATATAAAAATCTAAAACTGATTGATAATCCATTTGCTGGCGGAGTATTTTGGACTGATGTTCTTATGAAAAAAGAAGTTGCAGAATGGGCTCTTCAAGTAGCAATAAAATCTATTGAATATCTTTACAATAAAACCTTTGTAAAGCCATTCGGAAATGATATGCTGGACTATCATTGCTTAAGATTGAAAATTGGAAGACATAAAAAACTTAGAACTGTATCAAGTAATCCTGGCAATAATCACTGATCTGTGAAGAAAGGGCGGTATTTACCATTCTACTTCTTTATTTAAGCTTTTCTCAAGAGAAAGTGCCATCTTATTCCATACTTTTCTAGCCTCTTCAACAAATTCAAGATCATTTGTCAAATCCGCCCCAAAATCACTTGTTAATCCTTGAATAAATATCTTTGCCCTGTTGTCTTTTACATCTACCGAAATAGTTGATTTCATCCCAGCATTTAAGGAGACAGGATGGCCTACAACAATTCTAAACTTATATTTACCCATAATTTTACCGGCTTCTTTATCCTGAAATTGAATAACACTTTCTGCAGAATTAAAAGTGTTAACAAACCATTCATTTGCTTTTATGTATAGCTCATCTTTTGTTGTATTAGAAATTTCTATTATCTTTTCGAAAGTTCTTATTTCTTCTGGGGCAATTGGCCTATCATAAGTTACACATGAGACAAATAAAATCACAATTAATAGAATTAAGTAATTCCTTTTTTTCATAATCCTTTACCTTATTTGCCCTGTTTTTCGGGCTCTAAATAGACTTTCTGATATGGGTCAGGGCCATAAACCCAAAGTAGAAATGGCCAGACTATTATACCTCCAACTAAAGCACCAACTTTTACTTCTTTTTTTAGTCGACCTCTATAAACTTGGTAACCGTCCTTAGTGATTTCTACATCATATTCTTCCCAAATGGCATCACTTAAACTCTTTTGAACTGGAGTAACCCCTGCCGGTTCTCCATTAATTTTGACAGAAGCATTCGGAACATCGGGTGTCTCTATTCTTACCATTGTAGAGCAACTTGTAAATAGAATAGCTATAGCTAAGATTATGGATGCTGCTTTCATTATTCACCTCTTTATTATAATGTTTCAAGTTATAAACTTTAGATAGCATTTCCAAACCAAAACAAGCTGTTTTAAGACACGATTTTTTAAACCATTCTTAAGGGCGTATTCAAAAAAATAAAAACCGGCAATGCCACCTAATCTGAAAAGAGAGGGTGGTTTTTCTTTATTAAGATCTAAATAGTGGAAGTTTCTCCTAGCTTACTGAAATGATTACCCAATGGGGTAACCCTTGACCGTCCGCTGTTAATCGGTGGTCATTCTATATTTATTTTGTGTTCATTGAATATTCCCAATAAGAGTTTATTCTGTTTATATCATTTGTGTTAGGGCGGAAATAAATGGTGCAATAATAGACATGTGCGGTGAGGCAAGTTCTATAAAATTTTTATATTTTAATGCAAAATTAGGCTTTCCTTTTTCAATTTTCATTTCTGCTAAAAGCTTTAATAACTCTTGGTTATTATTAAGTTGTGTGACAATTACATCAGATAATTTATCAAAAACCTCATCTGGAGTTATAGTAATATTATTTACAGAATTATCAATTGAGTTAATATTGATTTTCTCAGCATCTGAAATGTTAAATACTGTATTTTGGACCTTTGGAGCTATGTCACTTTGTGTTTTTAAATCACATTCATATGCTGGGAATCCATGTTTCTTGGAACCAAAATAACGCACATCAATGATTTCATTTCTTACAACAACACCACTTGGGAAAATTTGTTCAATTATATCTCCAGCCTCAACAGGAATTTCATGATCTTTTATAGCGGCAATATTTTTTTGTATATTTCCCTTAACGTTCTCAAATACTTTCCCACCACTCTTAATGAGTTTAAATGAATGAATGCTGTAAATATCCATTATTATCCTTTGTTCTATTTATGGTGTATACGTTAAATCATGCGTCTACTCTTTCATAATAGTTTCTTATACTCATTCCCTCGGCTGGGGAGAGTTATGTTTCACCAAATTTTGAATAAACTTTTGTAATAAATCTTTCAATTTCTTCGAGATATTTTTTGGATAAACTCAAAGCGTCAATATCATCAAATCCATCATAATACCATCTATATTCAGTGCTTGATTCGGTTTTTCCGGATAACAAATATTCATTGATTCTTAAAATTACATCAGCCGTAGGCGTTATCGTTTTTTCGTGAACCGTTAAATTTCTTTGAGTTCTGAAAAATGTTAATAAGTCATTGCCCTTTGTATAATTATCAAACCAACCTTTAAAACCATCAAGATGTTTATATCTGCGATTAATAATTGAAACAATACTTTGAGCTGAAACAATAAAAGCATTAATTTCATGCTTAAAATTATTTTTATCATCAATTGTATCTTTTAATCTTAATAGATGATATTCAGTTTCAGAAAGTTTTTCTTGCACCTCTTTCATAATTCCTTTATTGGTTTGTTATAATCAAATTCAGTATTGTTAATTTTGTTCTGCTTATAAGAAATTTAACTTCCTCCTCAGAAAGTTTGCATGGTATCGTGTGGGCACCACTATGTAATAAGTTTAATAATGCGATAACAGCATCAATATCTTTTTCAATAAAATCAGCTAATTTATCACTATTATAGCGTTTTGATAAAATGTATTTAATCCGTGTTTTACGAGTTGGTTTATTGTCGTGATAAAAAGAAGGATCTGAATATGCTTTTTTAATTTCTTTGTCAGGCGCTAATGTGTGAAGAATATTTGTTAATAATTCTCGTAACGAAATACAAGCGTGCCTTATTTTATCTTCATTAGTTGATGTTATAGCTTGTTCAGCCCCATTAAGTATCGGAAGCCAATCTGGATTGGCCGATTGAATTATTATTTCGGCCCCAGATGATAATTGCTGTAATTCTTCTTTAAGTGCTGTTTTGAATTCATTTGGCTCATTATAATTAGAAAAGCCTAGTACATGTAGAGAATGATTGTGCGATGCAACTTCAATAGGAGGCCTTGTAATAATGGTTTTAATATCATTAATTATTTGAGGTTCATTTTCAAAATTATTTGATAAGCCCTTTATTGATTTTACTAGATTTATAGAAGTTGAGCATACGGATAGCGCATCGCCTGTAACGCCTGATAGGTAATTGGGCACTGTAAAACCATATATATCTGAGAACTTAAAACTTAAGGAGGCAGTTGCTAAAGTTCTCCCAATATCTGAATATAATTTATCAATTGTTTTTATATCAATTGTTTTAAGTAACTCATCAGCTAACGAAATTTTACATAATCTAGAAAATTGTTCAACAGTTTGCTTATTTAATGCAATTGCTATTGGCGCAATTTTTATAAAAATATTGATTTGCTCTTTTTGTGCCTTAAGTAATTCGTCTGCAAATGTAGCACCTCTAACTCTTGCCAATATATCATCGTTGATTTTCATTTTTTATCAGCTGTTAAATATTAAAAGGATTTATTCGGTTCTTCTCTTATCACATAAGTACTATGATTATACATCCCCGCGGCCACACTCCTCGGCCGGGGAGGGAGCTATTAATAATACTCAATTAGTCTTTCAGTAATATAAAGTGGATCATCTGTTTTATCTGTAATAATCTTTTTTATCCAATTATTGTTATTATCAAATTCATGCTTTATTCTAGTATCTAAAATAACAGCACCATCAGAATTATAAGCTACTGTTTTTATTTGGTTATTATTTTGATCATAATAGTATAAGGTGCTTGAATTAAAAGATGTGTCAAGATAGAATATTTTAAATTCTATCATATTTCCTAATTCATCATAATTATAAGTACTTTTTGAATTTTGGCTTTCATCAAAGTTTTCAATAATACTTGTCTTTTTATCTAAGTAAGTAGTAGTAACTTTTGTTAATAAATCACCTTCATCATTGAAAGTTCTCTGCTCAATGATATTACCGCCTTTATTATATTTAAAATGTTGAGAAATAATTCCATCAAAATCATAAGATATTTCTTCTGTTTTATTTTTTTGTTCATCAAATTTGTAACAATACACTGGTTTTTCTTTTTCATTGAATTTCTTTTCTTCAATAATATTTCCTTCTGAACTGTATTCATAAAGATATTTTTCATCCATTACTTCATTTTCATTGATCTGAGTAATATTGCCATAATTATCATAAATATTATTGTAATGATTTGTTATAGTTGTCTCACCAAAACAGAAATCACTTTGAATTTTATTTCCATAATTATCATATTTATAAAACATTGTCAACATATTATTCCCTTTTGAATCATAAAGAAACATTGAAATAGTATTACCATTCTCATCATAATGAAATTTATCTTTTATTATTCCAGACTTCCTATAACGCCTGCTTTCGACTTTAGTACCTTCGTTATAAACAAAGCGTTTTAAAAAGTCATTCCTTTCACCTTCATAAAAATAGAATCCTTCTTCTTTTAATTTATTCCCTAATTTATCAAAAACTCTCGTTGTTTTTTCTTCAATTGTATTATCCGGTTTATAAGTTACATTTTCTATTATATTTCCAATTGTATCTTTTCTTTCAACGTATTTAGAGTACATTTTATTGTTTATAAGAGAAATTATTGTATTGTTATCGTATTCGCATGTGATCTTAAGTTCACTTCCATCATTGATGTATTTTTCTACTAGAACTTCTTTGTCGTTATAAATATTTGTTAAACTAAATGCTATGGCTTTATCCTCTGTTTTCTCGATTAATTTACCATTATCGTTATAGTAAAATTTTATGATTTTGCTGAGAGAAAAATTCTCAGTATTGTAAATTCTTGATTCAATTAGTACATTGATATCATTGTAAGCATGGGTAACAACTTTAATCAGTCTATTATGACTGTCGTATATGTTTTCAGTTGTTAGGATATTGCTTTCATTATACTTTTTTGTTAACAAAGAATCAATTTTTCCCTCTGTATTATAATAACATATTTCAATATTATTTTTATTGTCATCATACTTATACTTAAGCTTCGAAATAAGAGAGTCACTTTGAGAAAAAGTATTTATTTCAATAATATTTCCAACTTTATTAAATATAAATTGAGATATGTTTCCAGCAGTATTTCCTTTAGTGGCTTCACCAAATTTCAAAGTTGCTAAATAATTATTTTGTTTTAGCGATTTAATCTGGCCATACAACTTTAAATCATTTAGGTCATTACTCAATTTATTTTCTGTGCTACATGAAATAATAATTATTGCAATAGCTAATATTCCAATTATATTTTTCATTTTTTACTACCCAAATTTTATTAATGTACATAACTGCAAAATTTAGGAATCTGCGGATGGATAAACAAGAAATTGTTTTTATAGTCGCCTCGCCCCAAAGTGCTGCGCAGAATCAGAACAACAACCCTTTTAAAATCAAATTGACCTTATTCAACCCCCTTGGAATTACTGAATCTCTCCGGGATTTTTATTTATTCACACAGAACATGCTTGATCGGACCTTTCCGTTCGAAGTAAGGTCATTATTCCCTTCTCTTTTCTCTCTACTCCTTACTTTCTTCCCCTCCGCTTTTTCCACCGAAAAAACAAAACCCGCATCAACTGGTTTTCTGGTAGAAGAGGGGAAGCCAATCAATAATTAATACCCGTTGTGTGAAACTAATACCTAAGTGTAATACAACTGTCATTTCGATTGAATTTTCAGTCATTTGGCTGAAAATGAATAGAGAAATCTCAAATATTTAATAAAATTGTGTTGTTTGAGATTCCTCGACTATGCTCGGGATGACAAAAAACATTCCCTATTAGGTGTTTTACCTATTTCACACAACGGGTTTTAGATAGTATTTCCAAACTAAAATAATCCGTTTTAAGGCGCGATTTTTTAAACCATACCTAAAGGCGTATTCAAAAAAACAAAAACCGGCAATACCACCTAATCTGAAAAGAGAGGGTGGTTTGCTTTATGAATTAAGTAACCTTAATATATTACTATCAATATAATTTTTATCATTCTGAGAACCTTTGTTAATGACATAGATTGTATTTAAAGCTGCTTGATAAGCTTTGGGCAACGTGGCACCCATTAGAAGAATAGCCATATAATCTACAGTATTCATAGTAAATGATTTTTCTCTGTCATTATATTTAACCACCATGTTTTCTTGGTCAAAATAAATATCATCATGAGCAAGTGCATTTCTCAAATGATTGCTACCTAATCGAAATATAAAATAGAAAATACCATCATTACCATTTGTAAGTTCCTTGAATTCGTCCAATTTACTACCATAATTATTATTAAAAATATTTATAGAGTATTTTTTACCATTTGCACACCTCCAACCAATAATTAAAAAGCCAAGTAAAGCATTAATAAATTCATTAATTGATTGCATTAGTTTTTTGGATATTTGCATTATTAATGGGTAATTATTGGATGTTGAACATGAATTAAAAGCTAATACACTTTCTGCGACTGATTCAAATTTTGGATAAAGAAGAGTATTGGAAGTAGAAAAGAAATCATTAAAAAACGAATTTAATATGGCATCGCCAACGCTTGGATCCTTTTTAATTGAATCACGATAAGTAATTAAAATATCTTGGTAAAAAATATATGGCAGATGATAATCATCACCAAGCATGTTCATAGAATAGAATTCTTTAATTCCATTTATTGATTTTGAAATATTATTTTCAACTGAAGAATATTCATTAAACGTATTTTGTATGCCACTTCCGTAGAATCTAGCCCCACAGAATTTATCAAACTGTTCCATCCGCTTTAATAATTCAGGATCCATGATAATTCCTTATTGTTTGTATCTACATCGCGACCGTTTATATGAATTTTGAGAGCAACTTCTAATCTGTTATCTTGACCGCTCACTGCTCAACCGGTGGGCGGTTTTCTTATATTTAGCCAATTTCTTTTATTGTATTGTTGATGACAAAGCTCAATTTACTTCAAGGCATTGATAATTGCATTTTCAGCTTTATATGTTGGGCAAATAGTTCTAGATTTATCAGCATCTTGTTCTTTATTATATGGTGTATATGATGTATGTGTGCAAGAATTACCTGTGTCAAAAGAATAAATTTCATCTGCAGAGTAACTATCATCTGATGTAAAAATATATCTTGCCTTTACAATTACCTTCGTTTTGTTTTCAGCAATATTTAATACAACAATATTCATTTTTCCACTTAACTTTGCGTTATATCTTTTAACTAAATAATCAACATAATCACCCGTAAAACCACTTTTTTCTCCTGTATAATTATTTTTCCAAATTACTTCCCAGAATCCACCTGTAATAAAATCTGATGGGTTTGATACTCCAAAGTTTAGAGTAATTAAACCGGAAGCCTTTTCATAATTTTCTATTGAGAAAAAAGTGCTAGCTGAATATTCGATTAATTTTGACCACACTTCATCAAATGTCTTATCTAAAACAACAGAATAATTATTTTCATCAAAATCTTGTTCTGGTTTTAAATATGTTACATTGGCACTATAAATAGCACAACTAGATATAAAAACTATTGCCA